>CAIWIS010000624.1 GCA_903912795.1 uncultured Bacteroidales bacterium | reverse complement strand
GTACGATTTCATTAAATTTGATGAGCAATTTATTAATAATGAAGTAAATACGGCATTAGACTTGGATGCAAAACGACGGGAAGCATTGGTCGAAAAATATGCTCCTCCATTTTTACAAAAAGCCTTACACAATTTTGCAGGAAATAATGGCAGCACAACTTATAATCAAATTAAGGATGGAGGCATTATCTATTTTGTATTCTGTTTTCAAAAACCTTTAAAATAAAAATAGAAGTTATATAATTAAGTGGTTTACTGACCCCAAACCCTCAATTGGAGGCTAAGACATATTCTCCAAAAAAGATAGGAGAAATTAAAGATAATGCGTCTTAAAGCCCCCAGTAGGGGGTCGAAACATACTATATATTTTTAGTTTTAATAATAATGAATAAGACAATTGTATTACTCACCGGTGCAAGTGCCGGAATAGGTAAAGCCACAGCAGAGCTTTTAATGAAAAAAGGCGTAATTGTTTATGGCGCATCACGAAGCGGCGGCGAACAACAAAAAGATGAACTGTCGCAAGGAGAAATTATTCCAGTAAAAATGGATGTGAATAGTGAATCGGACATTCAACAAGTTGTAAAACATATAATTGACACTCACGGATATTTAAATGCTGTGATAGCCAATGCTGGAAATGGTATAGCAGGCGCTATCGAAGAAACAAGTATCGACGAAGTGCGTTACCAGTTCGAAACCAACTTTTTTGGCACCGTAAAAACTATTCAGGCTTGCATACCCGTTTTTCGTGCGCAAGGTTATGGCAAAATTATTACCGTTTCGTCGCTGGCAGGTGTTATTCCCATTCCATTTCAAACATTTTACTCATCAGTAAAAGCAGCACTTATGTTGTTTATGAACGGATTAGCAATGGAACTTAAACCATTTGGCATTCAGTGCTGTACCATACTTCCTGGCGATACAAAAACCGATTTTACATCCGCTCGCAAGTACACGCAGGCTTCGCAAAACGAAAATTCATTTTATTACCAAACTATGAAACACTCAGTGGGTCGCATGGAGCGCGACGAACAAAACGGTATGAGTGCCGAAGCAGTGGCACGCCCTATAGTGAAGCAAATATTGAATAAGCGTATGCACACTTTTTATGTAACCGGCATTTTGAATCAGTTCTACTACCACTTATTCAATGTATTACCTACCGACTGGCGCTTATGGATTATTGCTAAAATCTATGGATAAAGAAATTATATTATAAAGAAATCAGGGTTACTTGACTCATTTTTGAAACGAATCGTCCAATTTATATGTTAAATTGGACGATTCGTTTGTATATAATTAAATAAGTTTGTATATTTCGCAAAATATTGAGTCATTTTATTAAATACAAACATATTTTATATTATTTCATTTTTGTAATTAAATCACCAACCTAAGTTTTTGAAATTAAATTTCAAAAAATTTCGATTAATAACCAACTCAAAATATACATTATGAAAGCATCGGAACGTTCAGAAACAATTTATATAGTAGATGATGAATTGGAAAATCTTTTTTTACTATCCCAAATATTATCTGAATCCGGTTATAAAATCTGCACTTTCAAAACAAGTCACGATGCACTTACATCTATCCAAGCCGAATTGCCAGATTTGATTTTGTTGGATATAAAATTACCTGATATCAATGGATTGGAAGTGTGCCGAATGCTCAAAGCCGATGTAAAAACAAGCGCAATTCCAGTGATTTTTTTAAGTATAATGTCAGAAACAGCCGATAAACTAATGGCATTTGAAGCTGGTGGAGTGGATTATATAACTAAACCTTATGTAGTAGAGGAGGTTGTTATGCGTGTAAAAACACATTTAGAACTTAGCCGATTAAGGTTTGAAATGCAGGCTGAATTGAAACTCCGATTGGATAATGAACTTGCACTACGCGAAAGCGAAGAACGTTTTCAAATGCTTTTCAACAAAGTGCCATTGGGTTATCAATCCTTAGATATTAACGGATATTTTATTGAAGTAAACCAGCAATGGTTGGATACGCTTGGATATGAATACGATGAAGTAAAAGGCAAGTGGTTTGGCGATTTTCTCACACCAATGTATCAGGAAGGTTTCCGCAAGCGTTTCCCAATTTTTAAAGCGCAAGGTCATATTCACAGCGAGTTTGAAATGGTTCATAAAAATGGGTCCATCTTATTTATTGCTTTCGATGGTAGAATTGGGAATGATACAGATGGAAATTTTATGCAAACGCACTGTATTTTGCAAGATATTACTGAAAGTAGACGTGTAAAAGAAGCATTATTAGATGCCAAATGGAAATTTAAAGCACTTTTCGAATTAGGTCCAATTGGCGTGGCATATCACCGTATGATTTACGATGAAGCCGGCAAGCCTATTGATTATTACTTTATTGATGCTAATGCCAGTTATAACGAATTGACAGGAGTAAATCCGAAGGGAATGACTGTGCGTCAAGCTTTTCCTGGAATCGAAAAAGATACTTTCGATTGGATAGGTAAATTTGGACATGTAGCTAAAACGGGTGAAACAGTACGTTTTGAGTCATATTTAGAATCGAACCAACGATGGTACGATGTAGTTGGTTATCAGTACAAACCCGACCATTTTGTGGCTGCATTTACAGAGATTACGAAACGCAAAGAAGCTGAAATTGCACTGAAAGAAAGTGAATTACGCTTCAAAGTACTGTTTGACGATGCTCCCGATGCCATGTTTTTGGCTGACCCAGCATCGGGAAGAATAGTTGATGCCAATAATGCTGCAGCGCTTCTATTCAAAAAACAGAAACAAGAGCTTGTAGGCTTGTTTCAATATGAGCTTCATCCACCTCAAAATACTGATATATCTAAAAGTACATTCAAAACACAATTTGAGGAGAAAAAAGAAACCAGTAAAAATATACCTGTTGAGAACTCAATACTTTGTTCGGATGGTACCGAAATTCCGGTTGAGATAGTGGGACAAGCTATTCAAATTGGTGATAAATCACTTATGTTGGGTACATTCAGAAATATTACCGAACGCAAAAAAGCAGAAGAAGCCTTGAGAGAAAGTGAAAAAAAATTCCGTAGTTTTTTCGAAAATTCGGTGGTTGGAAAGTCCATAACAACGATTGAAGGCAATTTATCCGTTAATAATTCTTTTTGTAAAATTGTGGGGTATTCCGAAGCAGAATTAAATACTTTGAATTGGAAAGAAATAACACACGCAGATGACATTGAACTAAACGTCAATATATTAAGTTCAATTTTAAAAGGAGAAAAACAATCGGAGCGGTGGGAAAAAAGATACATTCATAAAGATGGACATATTGTTTGGGTTGATATAAGCACAACATTACATCGCGACGGAAACGGCAATCCACTTTACTTTATTACGGCAATTTTTGATATTACCGAACGAAAACAGGCCGAGCTTTTACTCGAAAACGAACGCGCACTGTATTTAGATCTTGTAAATACACAACCAGCAGGTATTTATCGAATACGTGTATTTCCAAAAACAAGCTGGGAGGTTGATGCATGGACAAAAGCTGACACCCCTCCTTACAAAATGGAATTGATAAGTGATCGTTTTTGTGAAATTTTGGAAATTGACCCACAAATATTTGAGTCGCATTCCGGAGTATTAGTTGATTTGGTACATCCCGACGATAAAGAAGAGTTTGTTCGGAGAAATGAAGAAGCCAATACTTTAGTTAGTGTTTTTAGTTGGGATTGTAGATTGTTGATAAACAACAATATAAAATGGATTCATTTTGAATCATTACCTCGAAAACTCGAAAATGGCGATATTCTTTTTACAGGAATTATCTATGATATTACTGAGCATAAACATGCGCAAGAAGCCTTACGCAAAAGCGAAGAGCGCTACAGTAGTTTATTGCAATATCTTGAAACCGGCATTGTGGTTCATGCACCCGACTCTGCTATTTTAACGAGTAATCCACGCGCATCAGAATTATTGGGATTAACTTTCGAACAAATGCAGGGAAAAGTTGCCATAGATCCTGATTGGAACTTTGTAAATGTTGACAATACCAAAATGTTGGTCCAAAACTATCCAGTTCAACAAATTATAAGCACCAAAAAAACTATTAAAGATCAAATACTTGGAATTCAGAAAACCGCAAATCATACAATTATTTGGGTTAATATCAATGGATTTCCGGTGCTTGATAATGATGGTAAAATTACTGAAATTGTAATTAGTTTTAATGATATTTCTGAACGCAAAAAAGCCGAAGAAGCATTGCGCGAAAGCGAAGAGCTACTTTCATTGTATATTAAAAATTCTCCCATTTATTCATTTATAAAAGAAGTAAATGAGAATGAAAGTAAGGTATTGTATGCCAGCGAAAATTTTATTGATATGATTGGCATATCGGGTCATGAGATGATAGGGAAAACTATGTATGAATTATTTCCTCCTGAATTTGCTAAAAAAATAACTGCGGACGATTGGGATGTACACAAAACAAGTGAAGTATTGAAACTCGATGAGACCTTGAATGGGAAAGATTATATTACCATTAAATTTCCTATTGCTCAAGGAAACAGGAACTTACTTGCTGGATTTACAATTGATATTTCCGAACGCAAACATGCTGAAGAGCAAATGAGCATGCAATTGCAAGAACTGCGTCGCTGGTACGATGTAACGCTCGACCGCGAAGGCCGCGTATTGGAGCTTAAACGCGAAGTAAATGAGCTACTTAAAATGCATGGCGAAGCTGTGCGATACGGTAGCACTACCGGGGATAATACTGACACTAGTAATAATGTGTAACTGTTGAACTTGAAAACACATGAAAACACTGCTCTTTTCATTTTCATTTATTTGTATGTCAGTTTTTGCATCAGCGCAAACCGACAGCCTCTCGACCTACCTCAATATGTCGTTCGAGGAATTATTGCAAACCAAAGTAAATGTATCATCAACCATAAGCGAAAATGTTTTTCATACACCGTCTACGGTAAGTATTATAAGCAGGGAAATGATAAATCAATATAACTTTACGAGTGTAGCCGAAATGCTTAGAACAGCGGTTGGGATTGATATTTACCAAACTAACTTAGACGACAATGTAGCAACAGCACGCGGAGTATTGCAAAATTATTATGCAAATAAAATATTGGTGATGATTGAAAACATACCGACATTCCAACCCATTTACGGAAATACAAATCTTGATCGACTGGATATTAACGATATTGAAAGAATTGAAGTTTTAAAGGGGCCAGCATCAGTGCTTTATGGAAGCAATGCATACTTGGGTGTAATCAATATTATTCTCCGAAAAGCATCGAATGACCAAGTAAATGTACGCCTTGGAACTGGTCACAAACGAATGGGTTCTGCTGGTGGTAATGTAAGCTTTTCGAAAAAGGATTTTAGCATGTTTATTTCGGGAAACAGTAGTTATGATATACAAAACCCTTATGAACTCACTGGTAAACGGCAGGATTTGTACCAGGGAGATTCGGTGTATATGTTTCAACGCGAAATTAAATCAACCAATTTTAATATTCTCTCAAAATACAAATCATTAAGTTTTTTACTAAATACTTACGAATACCAACATAGTTTTCAGGGAATTAATCCGTCTTTCATTTCGGGAGGTGGCAAACCCATGACCGACCGAGGAACACTTCTGGCAGTTAAATACCAAAAAGCAATTGGCAAAAAAATAAATTTACTAGCCGACTTTTCGTACGATTATTTTAAACGCGATTATGCTTCGAATCAGGATGCATCAACAGCTTTAATGCTTTCTGGAAAAAGAATAGTTTCAATATTAAAACTCAATTATGCGTTAAATTTAAACATCGATATTGAGGGGGGATTGGATGCTGAGCAACTCTTAGATGGCAAGCATGTTTCGTTTGATATGATTCAAAATAAGGTAATTAGGGAAAATATGAAAAATGCTCAAAACGTAAACGAAATCTCAGCGTTTACTCAAATCCATTATAGCACAAAAATTGGAAACGTGTTGGGGGGATTACGTTATACAAATAATGCATTTTCGGGCGAAAATCTTTCGGGAAGAATTTCACTGATGACTGAAATTAGTAAAAATAATACATTAAAACTGATTTATGGTCAATCGTTTAGAACTCCCACTTTGCTCGAATTATTTTTCGACCACCCCACAGTAATTGGCAACACCATGTTAAAACCTGAAAAAGCAAACTCGATAGAATTGGCTTATGTGTATGGAAATCGTCATTTATTTATGCAAGTGTTGAGTTATTACCAAAAGTTGGACGATTTAATTCAGCGGTATACGCCGCCAAGTGGACCACCATCGATGTATCAGAATCTTTCGTCGATGGAAGGTTATGGATTCGAGTTTGAAGCCAAATACCAACAACCTGGTTTTCTGAATGCCTTTTTTAATTACAACTATATGAATGGTATAGGTCAAAATGCCCAAGCAAATTATCAGTTAGTGCCTAAACACACCTTCAAAGGTGGCTTAAATAAATCATTTGGTAACTTTTTTGCCTCTGTAAATGGGTATGCAGTTTCGTCGGTTATGGGAAATCCAAAACTAAATATACGCATTGCACCACAGTTTATGATGGATGCGCATGTGGGTTACAAACATATATTAAAAACTAAAATACTGACATTAACGCATACTATAAGCCTTAAAAACCTTAGTTCGTCGCAAATGCTAATTCCGGAATATATTAGGCAAACCGATAACATCAACAGTATAGCAACTACCGGATATGGACGACGAATAATGTATATTTTGAGCATTTCGTTTTAAAAATAATTTAATAATTCCAATTGCACAATGAAGCAAATTTGGTTTAAAATAGCGCTAATTATAACAATACAAACTCTTGTATTTCAGGCATTCGCACAAATATCGCCCGAAAACCTGAAGACTGCGTTGGTATATCGCATTGCCAATTGTGTGAAATGGAAAGCCGATACCACTAGCGTTTTTAGCATTGGTGTTTTAAGCGACAATCAATTACTTATCGATAAGTTTAACGAATTATCGAAAGTGGCAAAATTGAATAAAAAACCAATTCGAATAAAGCTTATCCCTTCTTTGAATTCAATCCAAGCATTGCACATACTCTATATTGATAAATCGTACAACGATGTAATGTTTGAGATTTTAAAACGCGCTGAAAAAAATAGTTTAATCATATCCGAAGATCAACAAACGCCTGGTAATTTTATGATTAATCTGATATTCGACTCAAATAAAAGTAATTACACCTTTGTGTATAACCGAGCAAATATACTTTTTGCCGGACTCGATTTGACAGATGAAATAGTGTTGCTCAAAGGAACTGAAATTGAGATCAGACAAATGTACCTTGAGGCCAAAAAGCTTTCGGATGAACAACTTAACCTCGTTAACGAATTGAAAAGCCAAAGTGATGTGCAGACTAAAAACATCATTATTAAAAATGACTCCATTCAAAAAATGAAAGGATTAATTGACTTTAATCAATTGAAAATTACGAAACAAGTTTTAGTTCTCGCCCAGAAAGATTCGTTATCGAGCAATTTGAATAAAAGAATTGAAAATCAACAAATTGAATTAAACACAAATCTACTACAAACTAAACAATTGCTCACCGAACGAAATACTGCCGAAGATATAATACATAGTTATCAAGCCAAAATTAATCAGCAAGCAAACTTATCCAATAATCTAACTAATCAGATTTCGGCAAAACAAAAAGAGTTGGTTACACTAAATAATTCGTTAAATGAGAAAGAATCGTTGATCAAAAGACAAAATTCTTGGCTTTTTGTTTCGATACTTATTATTTTAATTGTAATCATATCCGTAATAATCATTTCACGGGCTTATGTTCTGACACGCCGTGCCCGACATAAAATTGCCGAGCAAAAAAAAGAACTTGAAAGTACCCTCGAACAATTAAAAAGTACACAGTTACAACTCGTTCAATCCGAAAAAATGGCATCGTTAGGTGTTTTCATTTCCGGTATTGCTCATGAAATAAACAACCCTGTCAATTTTATAAGCATGGGTGTGGATGCTATCGAAAAAGTGATTGAAAAAGTGATTGCTTTGTTCGCAGAGCTCAACAAACTAACCCCAGAAAGTAAAGGCGACGAAATTCAACAACTAATTGAATTAAAGCAAAAACTCAAATTTCAACGCTCGCTGGATGCCGTGCCCGAGATATTGGCAAATATCAAAATTGGAATTACCAGAACCATAGCAATTACCAATGGTTTAAGGCTTTATGCCCGAATGGATAGCGAAGAGAAAATTTACAGCGATATAAATCAAATTATAGAAACCGCATTAATGCTCATTAAACCACAACTAAATTCGGAGATTGCTATTCAGTTAAATTATGGTCAATTGCAGCAAACCAAAGTGTATCCAGGCAAGCTGAGTCAGGTTTTTGTAAATATACTGGGCAATGCCATCGATGCTATCCATAGCATGCGGAAAACTGCTAAAAAACATTCAATTAGTATCGCCACCAACGAAATAGAGGGAATTATTACAATTGAATTCAGCGACACAGGAAATGGTATTCCTCCTGAAGTATTATCAAAAATTTTCGACCCGTTTTATACCACCAAAGAAGTGGGCAAAGGAACCGGTTTAGGTATGTCGATAGCTACAAGCATTATTGAGGAACATAACGGAAAAATATCGGCTAGGAATAATCCCGACGGAGGCGCAACATTTAAAATCGAAATACCTATACATAACCATTAACGTTCAATAAAATCAATTATATCATGGAAAATGAAGGGATGAAAATATTGTACATCGATGATGAAAAATCGGCTCTGTTTAATTTTGAGCAACTTTTTCAGGACGATTTTGAAGTCTATACGGCTCCTTCGGCCGCTCAAGGTATGGAAATATTAGCCACAACCGAAATTCAGATCGTTATTTCGGACCAGCGAATGCCTAAAAAAACAGGAATCGAATTATTGTCCGAAGTTGCTCTGCTTTACCCCGACACCATACGGATACTACTTACTGCATACAGCGAAGCCGAAGTTATTATCGATGCCATTAATCAAGGACAAGTATATCAATATATTACAAAACCATTCGAAACCAAAAATCTTAAAAATATTCTAGATAAAGCCGCTCAAAACTGGCGTTTAAAAAGAGAAAATCAGTTGTTGGTTACTCAATTACAGAAAAAAAATGAAAAGTTAATACAAGCCAACGAAGAACTTTTAACTTCTAGCAAAGAAACCGAAGAAGGTAAAAACCAGATAAAATACATACTTCAAACAGCTATGGATGGTTACTGGATGACCGACATGGATGGAAAATTCATTGAAGTGAATGATGCTTATTGCAAAATGTCGGGCTATGCCGAAACTGAATTGCTTAACATGCATATATCTGATGTTGAGGTTATTGAAAATAAAGATGAAACTGAATATCACATAAAAAAAATAATTGAATTTGGAAGTGACCGTTTCGAGTCGAAACACAAGCGAAAAGATGGAAGTGTTTACGATGTTGAAATATCTACCGTTTATCAAACCGAATATATAAATGCTTTTGTGGTTTTTATACGAGATATTACTGAGGAAAAAAAAGCTGAAAAAGCGTTGTTAAAAAGCGAGGAAGATTATCGCAACCTCATTGAGTTTTCGCCTGTACCAATGGCAATAATACATGATTGGAAAACAATGTATTTTAACCCTGCTGCAATTCAACTTTTTGGTGCAATAACAGAAAGTGAAATTCTTGGTAAGCACATCAATGAATTTATTCATCCCGATTATCGTGAGCTTGCTGTTGAAAATTCAAAACTACTGGCAGAAAAAGGATTTGTTCAAATGCAAGAGCAAAAATACTTAAAATTAAATGGATCTGTGTTGGATGTTGAAACGCAAGCCAAATCCATTCGATATAATGATTTACCTGCCACCTTGGTGGTAATTAATGACATTTCCAAACGAAAATTGGCAGAAATGGAACTTGCCGATAGTAAAGAACGTTTGCAAAAAGCATTGGAGGTTTCAAACCAATCGCGAACAACTTTGCTTAGCGTACTCGAAGACCAATTAAGGGCAAAAGAAACATTGCGCGAAAGCGAAGAAAAACTCAGTACACTTTTCAATTCGATGACCGAAATGGTAGTTATCCACGAATTGGTGTTTGACAATAATGGCGATGCTATTGATTATCGTATTTTGGATTGTAACAAAACATTTACATCCATTACCGGAATAGAAAAGGAAAGTGCCGTAGGGCGACTTGCAACAGAAGTTTACGGTATAGAAACAGCACCTTACTTGCAAGAGTATGCCAATGTGGCTTTGAATGGTACTAGCCTAGAGTTCAATACCTATTATCTACCGTTGGATAAATATTTTTTAATTTCGGTAGTGTCATCTGAAAAAAATAAGTTTTCGACCATCTCAACCGATATTACATCGAACGAACAAATACACGAGATAATTAAGGAAAAAAACAAAGAACTCGAAAACTATATTTATGTGGCATCACACGATTTGCGCTCACCATTGGTAAATATTCAGGGATTTAGCAAACGTCTGCAAAAACAAACTGCCGAACTTACAAATCTAATGGCCGAAATGAATGCTAATGCTGAATTAGCCGCCGAATACAAAAGGCTTACAACCGATGACATTCCAAAATCGCTCAGTTTTATTCTTAATAATGTAAGTAAAATGGATACGCTTATCAATGGTTTGCTCCAAGTTTCGCGCACCGGGCGAGTAGTGATGAGCTCTACGATTTTGGAAATGAATAAGTTATTCAAATCCATACTCACCATTTTCGATTATCAGCTCAAAGAAATGGAGGCGAATGTTGTTTTACATGAGTTAGATAGTTGTTATGGCGATACCAACCAATTAAATCAATTGTTTTCGAATATTATTGGCAATGCCCTAAAATACAGCGATAAAAACCGTAAATTAACGCTCGACATTTCGTCGCACACCAAATACAACAAGGTGATTTACAGCATTAAAGATAACGGTATTGGCATTAACAATCGGCACCTTCAAAAAATTTGGGATGTGTTTTATCGTGTGGATGCCTCTGCTCCCGAAGCAGGCGAAGGACTTGGACTCAGCCTTGCCAAGCGAATTGTAGATAAACACAAAGGGAAAATTTGGGCCGAATCGGTTGAAGGTGAAGGAAGTACCTTTTTTGTAGAATTGCACAAAAATAAATTTGAAGAATAAATTGCCCCAAACCCCTCCCGATAAAAAAATCGGGATAAATGGCAGGGCTTTAAGATGCAGTTCTGTCTGCCCCAAGCCCCTAAAGGGGATGTTAAGACGCAGTATTAAGCTATTAAAGAAAAATATTAGAAATGAAAATAATCAATACTAACTTCAACTCCCCTTTAGGGGTTGGGGGCAGATAAAACTAAAATGAAATAAAACAATACTAACCTCACATCCCCTTTAGGGGCTTGGGGCAGATAAAAATATAATTAATTAATCACCATGAAAAACTACAAAGAATTAATCATTTTAGTTGCTGAGGATGACGATGGTCATGCCGAACTTATAAAAGCAGGTTTACTTGAATCGGGTGTATGTAACTCTATTATTCGTTTTAAAAACGGTGTGGAAACATGGGATTTTCTGAACGGCACAGCCGAAAAAGAAATTCGCGACCCCGAAAAAGCCTATTTGTTACTATTGGACATTAATATGCCCATAATGGATGGTGTGGAGTTATTGCAAAAAGTGAAAACCGATAACGATTTAAAAGAAATTCCCGTAATAATGCTTACCACCACCGACGACCCGCGTGAAGTAGATGCATGTTATAAATACGGTTGTAATATGTACATTACCAAACCTGTACAGTTCGATAAATTTGCCGAAGTGCTGAACCGTATGGGTCTATTTATTCAAATTGTAAGAGTAATTAATTAAATTTAAAAGGAAGATGGAAAGCTTGCAAAACACTATTCTTATCATCGAGGATGATTTAGGATTAAACGAATTGATCTGTGAAAAAATGACCGAATGTGGGTATAAAACACATTCCGCTTTGTCGGCATTACAAGCTAATAATTGGTTATCAACCAATTCGCCAATCTTAATGGTTGTTGATTATAGTCTGAACGACATGACAGCCAAAGATTTTATAGTTGACATGCAAGAAAAAGGACTTGTGTTACCTCCGTTTATTATTGCTACAGGGCAAGGCGACGAGCGCATTGCCGTAGAAATGATGAAACTCGGTGCGCGCGATTATATTATAAAAGACACCAATTTACTCGATTTATTGCCTACTGTTATTGGCCGAGTTGTGAAAGAAGTTGAAATCGAGCTCAAACTAAAACGAGCTGAACTTGCTCTTATTGAAAGTGAACATTTTTTTAAAGAATCGCAACGGGCTGCCGGAATTGGATCATATAAATTAGATATTCAAAGTGGTTATTGGACATCATCAGAAATTCTAGATTCTATATTTGGAATTGATTCCTCTTTTGTTCGAACTGTTTCAGGTTGGTCTAGTATTGTTTTAGAAGATGACCGCGAAATGATGAATAAACATTTTGCGATTGATGTGCAAGAGAAAAAAATGCCTTTCAACAAAGAATATCGAATAAAACGGCTTTCAGATAATCAAATCAGGTGGGTACATGGTTTAGGTAAACTTGATTTTGATGAAAATAATCAAATTATAACTATGCGTGGTACTATTCAGGATATTACCGAGCGCAAAGTAATAGAAGATGTTAGTAAATTTTTGATTACATGTGGATTAAAAGGCTCAGGCGAAGATTTTTTTGAATCATTGGCTAAGTATTTATCTCAAATACTGGAAATGGAATATGTATGTATCGACACACTAGATGGAGATGGATTAACTGCTCACACCTTAGCTATTTATAATTATGGCAATTTTGATGTTAATGTATCGTACACCCTTAAAGAAACGCCTTGTGGCGATGTGGTTGGAAAAACCATTTGCTGTTTTCCGCAAAATGTTTGTAATTTGTTTCCTAACGATAAAGCGCTGCAAGAACTAAATGCTGAAAGTTATGTAGGCACTACACTTTGGAGTTTTGATGGTAAACCTATTGGATTAATTGCAATTATCGGAAGTAAGCCTCTTAAAAACCCAATTCTGGCCGAAAACATATTGCGATTGGTATCAGTACGAGCAGCTGGTGAGTTGGAACGCAAAAAAGCCGAAGAAGCTTTAATTAAAAAGGTAAACGAACTTAGTTATATGAATAAGTTTATGGTAAACCGCGAAGTGCGTATGGCCGAAATGAAAAAAGAAATAAACGAAATGCTTGTAAGTGTGGGTAAAGAAAAAAGGTATCTATAATTGTTCATAGCTGTTGAAAACTGTTGAAAAATACCTCACATAAATATTATAACTAAAGTTGCATAATTGATATTACAAATGTATTACATTAAAAATTGGATTGACCTAAAAAGTTAATCCTTTTTTTTATCAAACTTTTTAACCCCTTTTATACAGTTATTAGCATGGTGTTTCGGTAAAAGTTTCTAACTTTGCAGTTATTAACAGTGTGTTGATAAAGTTTGTAAATACATAATTATCAGAACAAATTTACATAAACCTGTGTTGATAGAAAGTATAGATATTTTAATAATGAATTATACAAGTTTTTTGTAAATATTTTATTAACCAAACTAACAGCCTATTATTATATTCATAAAAGTTTTTTGTAAAAAATAAAAAAGAATATTTATAATAGTTTGTTTGAAAACCTATTTAAAATTTTTGAAAACCACATAAGTCACTTAAGAAATATAAAAGCAAATACGTACTAAAGTGAACTTAAGAAAAATCATAAGATTTTTTATCTAGAGTTTATATTTAAATAACTTAAGTGACTTATGTGGTTTTAATATTAAAATAATTTATTTCATCATGAATAAGACAGAATTAATAAACGAAATACTTCGTCTCAAAGCCGAAAAAAATGCTGTCATCATGGCGCATTACTACCAAATGGGCGATATACAGGATATAGCCGATGTGGTAGGCGATAGTTTAGCGCTGGCGCAACAAGCTGCCAAAACCGATGCGGATATTATAGTACTTTGCGGTGTACATTTTATGGGCGAAACAGCCAAAATTCTTTCTCCAACCAAAAAAGTACTTGTGCCAGACATGAATGCCGGTTGCTCGTTGGCCGATAGTTGTCCTGCGGACGCATTTGAGGCATTTTGTAAGGCTCACCCTTATCATATTGTTATTTCGTATGTAAATACCACAGCGGCCGTTAAAGCGCTTACCGATGTGGTGGTAACTTCGACCAATGCAAAAAAAATAGTAGAACAATTCCCCAAAGATGCGAAATTAATTTTTGGTCCGGACAGAAACTTAGGAAATTATATCAACAGTGTAACCGGACATAATATGTTATTATGGGACGGAGCCTGCCATGTACACGAGCAATTCTCTGTTGAAAAGTTGGTGAAACTTAAAGCAGAACACCCCGAAGCTCAAGTGCTGGCTCACCCGGAATGTAAACGTCCGTTGTTGCTTATGGCCGATTTTATTGGTAGTACGCAAGCATTGCTTAATTATACCATAAATTCAGATAAAAACTCGTTTATTGTAGCTACCGAAAGCGGTATTTTACACGAAATGCAAAAGAAAAGTCCCGATAAAGAGTTTATTCCAGTTCCACCAAACGATAGTACTTGTGCTTGCAACGAATGTAATTTTATGCGTTTAAACACGCTCGAAAAATTGTACCAGTGTTTATTAAATGAATCGCCTGAAATTTTAGTGGACGAAGAAGTAAGGATAAAAGCTGTAGCACCAATTTTGAGAATGTTTGAAATGAGTTGATTTATAACGTATTAATTTAAAATTATTTGATTATTTATTTGAATTAGGTTAATTTCAGTGATTTGTATTCACTGAATTTGACCTAATTTGGTGAATGAACTCACTAAAATTGACTTAATTTGGTGAATTGAATAAAATTATTACTATCTTTGCATCAAATTTAAGCGTTATGATACAACGAGATATTGAAAAATTGATTGCAAAACGTATGTTTTCGGGCAAAGCAATTGTAGTGATTGGTGCCAGACAAATAGGTAAAACTACTTCGTTGCTGAATTTGCTTCAATCGTACACTGATGTATTGCTACTTGATGGAGATGATAGAGTTACTCGCGAATCGTTAAATGAACCATCTACAGAACAGATTAAAAACATTATTGGAGCTCATAAAATTGTGTTTATTGATGAAGTACAACGCATAAATAATATTGGTTTGACAGCCAAAATTATTGTCGATAAATTCAAAGATGTTCAATTAATAATGAGCGGTTCGTCGGCTTTGGATATTAAAAATCAACTTTCGGAATCGCTTACGGGTAGAAAATGGGAGTATTTTATGTTTCCCGTTACCTGGAATGAATTAGAACTTACCGACGGTTATATAAAATCGCTTCAGCAACTTGAGTTGCGACTTATTTACGGTATGTATCCCGAAATTATTGTGCACCCTTCGGAAGAAAAGGAAAGATTAAAACAACTGATTGATAGTTATTTATATAAAGATTTATTGTCGTTTTCAAATATTAAAAAGCCTGATATTTTAGAGAAATTGTTGCAAGCTTTGGCTTTACAAATGGGAAGTGAAGTTTCGTTTAATGAATTGGCACAACTCTTACATGTGGATAAAAATACAATAAAAAATTACATAGAAATTCTCGAAAAAGGTTTTATTATTTTCACACTCAATGGATTTAGTAGAAACTTACGGAATGAATTGAAGTTTGCCAAAAAGATTTATTTTTGGGATAATGGAGTTCGGAATACCATTATTAATAATTTTAATCCACTGTCAATGAGGGATGATAAGGGAATAATTTGGGAAAATTATATTATTTCAGAACGAATGAAAAAGAATAATTATGCAAATCCATTTATAAAAAGTTATTTTT
>CAIWIS010000623.1 GCA_903912795.1 uncultured Bacteroidales bacterium | reverse complement strand
ATAATTTTAGTTTTCATGTTGGCTGCATGTGGCCAAAATTACACACCTAAACCTTATGGTTATTTTAGGGTTTATTTGCCAGCGCATGAATATGTGCCGTTCGAGAGTGAAATGCCTTTTCGATTTGAAAACTCAAATATTGCTACCATAAACAAGCGCAGTGAACCACACGAGAAGTATTGGTTCGATCTCCAATATCCACAGTTTAATGCTACAGTGCATGTGAGTTACAAAAGTATTAACGGTAATTTTCGTAGCCTTACTGAGGATGCCCGCCGATTTGTGTACAAACATAGTGTTAAAGCGGATAATATTGCCGAAACGGCATTTAACAACGAAGCCAAACATGTTCATGGTATATTGTACGACTTAAAAGGGAATACGGCTTCGAATTTGCAATTTATACTCACCGACAGCACGCGCCATTTTTTGCGTGGTGCACTCTATTTCGACAATGTGCCCAACAAAGATTCAATTGCTCCAATAGCCAATTATATTCGTGCTGACATGGTACGGTTGATGGAAAGTTTTGAGTGGAAAAAATGATTCACAGCAAATTACATACCGCCGGAGCCGATATTCTGATTTGGGAAGTTACCGAAACAGAGTCTGAATTAATAGCTTTGCTCGCTAATTTCGACATATATAAACGAGAATATGAGCAACTTAAATCAGAAAAACGCAAGTTGGAGTTTTTGGCTGCCCGTGTTGCTTTAAATGTACTTGCTACTACTCAAATTAATGTTCAGTACACTCCCGAAGGTAAGCCATTTTGTGCCAATGCCGACCTGCAAATCAGCATTTCGCATAGTGGGAAGTGGATAGCCGTAATTACACATCCTTCAAAAGTAGTAGGAATCGATATTGAACTACCAACTGATAAATTTAAAAAACTATACCAACGATTTTTGAATAAAAACGAGCAACATACACTGTATGATGCCAACGATTTGCGAAAAGTTCAATTGGCATGGTCGGCCAAAGAAGCTTTGTATAAAATTATTGGAATACAAGCAGTTAACTTCGACAAACAACTCGAAGTTCAGGATTTCGAATTAAACAATTCAGGTAGCTTTATAGGAATTCATACATTTAGCAACAAGAAATATACATTGTATTATGCTATAAATAAGTCATTTAACTTGGTTTTTTGTGTTGATTGAATGTCTTTTTTCTTTGCTCTTGGTTCTTTGCTCTAATTAAAAATGAAAACAGAAATATACGCTTCCATACTTCAAAATATAGCTAATGGCAAAAAAATGCTGGCTGTACTTATCGACCCCGACAAGTGTACCAACGAGCATTTGCAAACGCTTTTACCATTACTCAAAGAGCACACACCCAATTTTATTTTCGTGGGTGGCAGTCAGTTGAAAATCTCGTTTTCCAATTTAATTGAAACATTTAAAAAGGAAATAAATATTCCGGTAGTGCTTTTTCCGGGCGATGTTACGCAGTTTTCGCCCAATGCCGATGCGCTGCTTTTTATTTCGCTTATTTCGGGCCGAAATGCCGAATATCTTATCAGTCAGCATGTAAATGCAGCCATTCCCATTAAAAAATCAGGTCTCGAAGTTATTCCAACAGGCTATATATTAATTGATGGTGCTAAAAAAAGTGCGGTGGAATATATCTCAAACACGCAACCCATTCCGCGCGACAAAAATGATATTGCATTAGCAACTGCCCTTGCAGGTGAACTGCTTGGCATGAAAACTATTTACTTAGAGGCCGGAAGTGGTGCAAATATGCCTGTTCCCCTTGAAATGATTCAGCATGTGAAGTCGCAAATCAGTGTCCCATTAATTGTAGGTGGCGGTATCAAAAATAACGCGCAACTCCAAGCTGCCTACCATGCCGGAGCCGATTTGGTAGTTATTGGCAATGTGCTCGAAACGGAACCAGAGAAGATTGAAGAGTTTTTGAAGGATTAAAACTGCGCCAAAATATCGGCTAAATGTATCCCTTTTACAGGTAATTTGTGTTTGTTGATAAAGCCATTAATATTCATAAGGCAGGATGCTTCGGTACTTACAATGTACTCGGCTCCTGTCTCTAATGCGTTTAGCACTTTTTGTTCGGCCATAGAAGCCGAAATATCGGGGTTCTTTACGGCAAAAGTTCCACCAAAACCACAACAGGTTTCGCACTCGTTCATTTCAATTAATTCGAGTCCTTTAACTTTGCGTAGTAATTGGCGAGGTTCTTCCTTTACACCATATTCGCGCAAGGCAGAACAGGCATCGTGAAACGTAACTTTGTGTGGAAAAGTGGCTCCAAAATCATCTATTTTCAATTTGTTTACCAAAAAATCAGACAGTTCGAAAATAGAATTTTTTAATTGTGCGTGTTTGTCGAGTAGTTCAGGTTTGTCTTTCAATACTTTATCATACTGATGAATAATATAACCAGTACACGAAGCCGAAGGGGAAACAATAGGAGAGGAGCTGTCAAAATCGCGCAGAAACTTCTCGGCCAAAGCCGAAGCTTCGCCCCAATAACCGCTATTAAAAGCAGGCTGACCACAGCAAGTTTGTTCCGGATTGTAATGCACTTTGCAGCCTGCTTTTTCGAGCACTTTTATCACATTAAATCCCGTTTCGGGATACAATTGGTCGATAAAACAAGGTATAAAAAGTTGAATATTCATATACTTAGTTATAAACTATTTCGAGTAGTTGCAATATATATGCAATTTACATTTGCTGCAAAGTTAAACTTTTTTCTGAGTTTTTTAAAATAGTCACATGTTATTATTTGTACTATAAATGAACAAATTCTTTAACTCCTACTGATTCGCTTAATTCAATTAGTAGATAGGTTGGATTAGACCAACTTAAAAGTACAATGCTTTACCTATTTTTGTACAAAAGAGCACCATTTAAACACTTTTAAAACTCCAATAATAGTAAAAAAGAATGCCCGAAAATTT
>CAIWIS010000622.1 GCA_903912795.1 uncultured Bacteroidales bacterium | reverse complement strand
TTTACGAACAGATTTCAGAAATTTCTCTTCGTTAATACGCCATGCAGCACCTACCGAAGGGAAGTATCCCCATTTATTATTTTTAGCAAAAACCGATGACGCATCCGCACGCATCGAAGCTTTCAGTATATACTTATCGGCATAGGTGTAATTTGCTCTACCAAACCATGAAACGTTATTAAATCCAACATAGCTTAAACCTGGCGTAGAGGGCGATAATCCTTCTGACATTCCCCAAACACCCAAATCCTGAAGTGTGAAATTGGAATTTTGGGAAATTGATGATTTTGTAGTGCGGGTTGAGATTGAGTTTCCCAACATAAAACCAATATTGTTCCTTTTAATTTTTGTGTTGTATTGAAGTGTGTTTTCACTCCTGAGTTCAGTTATTCCTGTATTGGAAAGTGTAGCAATACCTTTACTGTTTTGTCCATTGCCTTGACCTACGCTTGATGGATAGAATTGTTCGTTTGTAAACTGACGTGTTACGTACGAACCGGATAGGTTCAGAGTCAGACCTTTTACTATTTGCCAATCGAAATTTCCGGTATTCGTATAAACCAGTTGTTTATTTGTATTCGTAATTACTTTCGTGTAAAATAGTGGATTTTGTATTGTGGTAGGCTCCTGGTCATCGTAAGGTAACCTTCGCGACGGCTCATCTTTGTTCAGGAACGGAGGTAAATTTAGGATGCTACTGATTTTTGCAGGATCAGTAATTGCATATTGCAGCGACGAAGTAAATCCAAAATTCATTTTACTGTTTATCGCTTGCCTCATATTTAACCTGACATTGTAGTCTTCGTAACCTGAAGCAATTTGAATACCATCCTGTTTTTTGCGACCCAACATAAGCGAATAAGTTGATTTATCGCCTCCACCGCTAATGGTAAGACGATAGTCCTGAGTTGGTGCATTGCGATAAATCTCCTTTTGCCAATCAGTATTCCCTGTTACTTCATCCTGATGATAATAATAGTTATTGAAATAAGCAGGGCGGGCAATTGTCCAAAATCTACCTTCATCATCAGCGAGCAGCATGGGACCTGTTTCGGAATCGCCCCAGGGTTGTCCCGAAACATTGAGATCGTAATTAGCTCCGGCTGAATTTACATACGTAAGGTATTTAAAATCGCCAAATTGTTCGGCGTTCATCATAGGTAGAAATTTAGTAAGTTGTTGCGAACCAATCATGCCATAAAAATCAACTTTGGCTTTTGTGTTTTTTGTACCCTGAGTTGTTGTTATTAAAATTACTCCATTTGCACCTCGCGAACCATAAATAGCTGTTGATGAGGCATCTTTCAAAATATCAATAGTTGCTATTTGCGAAGGAATAACATCGTTAGCCTCCGAAATTACGCCGTCAATAATATACAAGGGTTCGCTATCGCCACTCAAAGAGGTATTACCACGAATAGAAATTGAATTGGTTGAGCCGGGCTGCCCATCCATAGCAGCAACTACCACACCCGAAACCTTACCTTTGAGTGCATCGCCAATATTCTGTACAACACGCTCTTTAGCTACATCGGCACCCACCGAACTTACAGCACCCGAAACGTCAATTTTGCGCTGTGTGCCGTAACCAACTACAACCACTTCATCAATAAGTTTTGATGATTCGGTCATTTTCAGAACTTTTCCGTTTGCTGCCGATACACTCATTTCGAGACTATTGTACCCAATATAAGTAAAAACCAAAGATTTACCATCCGGCACTTTTAAAGTGAAATCGCCATTAAAGTCGGTTACAGTACCCGTGCTTGTGCCTTTTACCACCACACTTACACCAATTAAAGGATCGTTGGATTCGTCCACAATTTTTGCTTTTACTGTCTGTTGGTTTTGCGCCCAACAGTTCAATGTAAAAATTGGAACAAAACTAATCAGAAACATCAAAGACAGTTTTTGCAAAAATCGTCTGTTCGTGAAAAATTTGTTAGTCATAGAATTATTATTTAAAGTTGTTTTTTAAGTTGAGGCAAAAATACAAAGATAGTAACGTGATTAGGGTATGACAACCATACAAAAAAGTATGTTTTATGTGAATTATCATTTAATATTGAGAACGATAATTGTACTTTCAGGTGCCGTCATTTCAAAATTAAGTGTATACGATGTTGCATCCTGCGTAACGATTCCTTTTACCGATTTTAGAGTGAGTGAATTTTGCCACATAGCTGTGTACTCTTCCCAATTTTGC
>CAIWIS010000621.1 GCA_903912795.1 uncultured Bacteroidales bacterium | reverse complement strand
CTCGTTCAAAAGTACTCCCTTTTTCTCAAAACAATACATTAATGTTACATCAAAATATTTTGCCAATGCTTTAGCAGCTTCAGCCGCAATAGTATCGGCATTGGTATTGAGCATATTCCCGTTCATATCATGCGTTAGCGGTGCTAACACAGGAACAACACCTTTAGCAATTAAATCGGCTAAAATTCCGGCATTTACTTCTTTTACATCGCCCACAAAACCGTAATCTACTTCTTTTACTGGACGTTTTTCGGAACGCATATAATTGAGGTCGGCACCTGTAAGTCCGAGTGCATTTACACCAATAGCCTGCAAACCAGCCACTATTTGTTTGTTTACCAAGCCTCCGTACACCATGGTTACCACTTTTAGCGTTTCTTCGTCGGTAATTCGGCGACCGTTTACCATGGTACTTTCAATGCCGAGTTTGGCAGCAATGGCTGTAGCCGAGCGTCCACCACCATGCACCAGCACTTTGTAGCCATCAATTTTTGAAAAGTCAGCTAATAATTGTTTCAGACTTTGTGGCTCTTCCACAATTTTGCCGCCAACTTTTACGAGTGTAAGTTTGTTCATTTTATCAAAACTTTATCAATGCATGAATGTCTTTAGCTCCTTTCAAACGCTCCCGACCATTCAAGAACTCCAATTCAATGAGGAAACTCACATAAACATCGCTGTGAGCAAATTCAGTCAGCAATTTTAATGCTGCACTGGCACTTCCGCCGGTTGCAAGCAAGTCGTCGTGAAGCAACACCACATCGTTTTCGTCGATAGAGTCTTTGTGTATTTCGAGTGAATCGGTACCATATTCCAGTTCGTAATCCACCTTGAAAGTTTCGGCGGGTAATTTGCCGGGTTTGCGCAATAACACGAAACCAGCTCCGAGTTTGTATGCCAAAATACTTCCTAATACAAATCCGCGACTCTCAACGCCCACTACTTTCGTAATGCCTTTGTCTTTGTAATAATAATATAACTCATCGGCAATGTAATGAAGCACTTCGGCATCCTTCATAGCTGTGGTTATGTCTTTAAATAAAATACCCGGTTTCGGGAAATCCGGCACGTTGCGTATCGACGCAATAACTTGTTCTATATTCATTTTGTATTTTCTAACAATCTTTTAATCACTACTTGAGCTGAAATTTCGCGATTGGCGGCTTCGGGGATAACGATGGAACGTGGTCCTTCTATCACTTCATCGGTTACAATCATATTGCGGCGAACGGGCAAACAATGCATAAAGCGCGCATCGTTTGTTACAGCCATTTGGCGGTCGCTAACTGTCCAATTCATGTCTTTACTCAGGATTTTTCCGTAATTCGGGTCTTGAAAAGCAGCCCAGTTTTTGGCATATACAAAATCGGCTCCTTCGAATGCTTTCATCTGGTCGTATTCCACATGCGCTCCGCGCACAAATTCGGGTGCTAACTCATATCCTTCGGGATGTGTAATCACAAAATCAACATTCGCCTCGTTCATAAAATCCGCAAAAGAATTAGGAACTGCTTGTGGCAATGCTTTGGGGTGCGGCGCCCATGTCAAAACCACTTTAGGACGCGGTTTGTCTTTGAATTCCTCGATAGTTATTAAATCGGCATAAGCCTGCAATGGATGCGAAGTTGCTCCTTCCATGCTGAAAACCGGTTTGCCAGAATATTTAATAAACTGATTGATAATCGTTTCCTGATAATCGAATTCCTTACTTTCGAACTGAGCAAACGCACGAACACCAATAATATCGCAGTAGCTTGCCATAACTGGAATTGCTTCCAAAATATGCTCTGGTTTATCGCCATCCATCACTACGCCACGTTCGGTTTCCAACTTCCATGCTCCGGCATTTACATCGAGCACCATGGTGTTCATACCCAAATTCATACCTGCTTTTTGTGTGCTTAAGCGGGTACGAAGACTAGAATTGAAAAACACCATCAACAGTGTTTTATTTTCGCCAATGTGCTTGTATGCAAAGCGGTTTTTCTTAATTTCCAGCGCTTCCTGAATTGCCTCTTGCAAATTGCCGAGGTCTTTTACGTTTGTATAGTTGTTCATAATGGTAAATGAATAAATGGTAAATTACTTAGGCTCCATCACAATAAGCGGTATCAGCATTTCTTCCAACGAAATGCCACCATGCTGAAATGTATTTTTATAGTAACTCACATAATGATTGTAATTATTTGGATAGGCAAAAAAGTCTTTGTTTCCGGCAAAAATATAGGCCGAACTCACATTCGGACTTGGCAAACCTACTTTTGCGGGTTGCGTTATTTCAAAAACTTCTTTTTTATTATAACTCAAGCTTTTACCTACTTTATAACGCAAATTAACATTGGTATTTTTATCACCTATCACTTTTATTGCGTTATCGCATTGAATTGTTCCGTGGTCGGTAGTAAAAATCACTTTGTGTCCGCGTTTGGCTATGGCTTTCATGAGTTCATAAGTAGGCGAATGTCGGAACCACGATAATGTAAGCGAGCGATACGCCTCCTCATCATTTGCTAATTCTCGCATCATTTTGGATTCGGTACGAGCGTGCGAAAGCATATCAATAAAATTCAACACAATCACATTCAGCTGATTATTTTCAATACGAGGTAATTGTTCAATTACTTTTTCGCAAAATGCCGATTCGTTTATTTTTTGATACGAAAACGTGTAGTTTTTACGGAAACGATGCAATTGAGTTTGAATCAAGTCCTTTTCGTTCATATTTTTACCTTCTTCCTCTTCTTCATCTACCCACAAATCAGGAAACATTTGTTGAATTTGGAGTGGTAAAAGTCCTGAAAAAATAGCATTTCGAGCATACTGTGTGGCTGTTGGGAGCATACTGCAATACATTCCTTCTTCGGAAAAAGTAAACAACTCGCTCATCAACTCACGTATTACTTTCCATTGGTCGTAACGGAAATTATCAACCAAAATAAAAAACACTTTTTCCCCTTTGTCAATCAATGGAAAAACTTTCGTTTTAAATAAATCAGGACTTAGCAAAGGACGTTTTGCTGGGTTTTCGAACCACGAAACATAGTTTCGTTTAATAAACTTATTAAAAGTAGTATTAGCTTCGGTTTTTTGCATTTTGAGCATTTCGTCCATCCCATTATCAGCTTCAGCGAGCTCCAACTCCCAATACACCAGCTTTTTATATACTTCAACCCAATCTTCATAAGTAAGCGAATCGTTTATTTGCATACCTATTCGTCCAAACTCCGAACGATAGGTAGAAGTAGCATGCTCACTTACAATTTCTTTTTTATGGATATTTTTCTTGAGTGTAAGCAATATCTGACTGGGATTCACTGGTTTAGTCAGGTAATCAGCAATTTTATTGCCAATAGCCATGTTCATGATATTCTCTTCTTCGCTTTTGGTAATCATTACCATAGGCACATTGGCATCAATTTCTTTTATCAATGCCAAGGTTTCGAGTCCGCTTAAGCCCGGCATATTTTCATCTAGGAAAATAATGTCGAAACTCTCTTTCTGACAAAGTTCTACAGCATCTTTTCCGTTGTTAGCTGTTACTACTTCGTATCCTTTTTCTTCGAGAAACAAAACATAGGCGCGAAGCAAATCAATTTCGTCGTCGGCCCAAAGTATGCGGTCTTTTTTCATTTTTTTATCAGCCCCCTAAATCCCCCAAAAGGGGGACTTAATATTAATATTTTTATTTTTTTCAATTAATTATTTGAGATAGTACTCTTGCATAAATTCAAAATACGTATCCATTGCATTTTGTTGCATCATTATGTTTAGATTACGTTGCGAACCTACAAGATTACGATAATTTGTGTTTTTAATTGGCTCATAGAGAGTATCTTCGTTTACAATTCGCAATAAATACGATTTGGAAATATTGGCATCCACAAAAGGCCCAATTAATATAAACTGTTGTTTTTCAAAAGAATCTTTTGTCACTTTCAAGTTTAAAATACCATAATTTTTAGCATTAAAAGCATCAAAACCTAATTTCACTTTATCAAAATCGAAAACTCCATTCAGCACCGAAATAGCTACATAATGAGGTTCATTTGCTCTAAATGCATATAAATTTTTAAATAAAGGCACATTATCCTCTATAGGTTGAATAGTAGGCTGAGATGGCTCGACTTTAGGTTGCGTTTGCTGTATAGTTGCTGGCTGTTGAACTGTTGTTGATTTTGGCTGCTCTACAACTGGCTTAACTGGCTGCTGAACAACATTTTTAGGCTCTTGTAATTTAGCTTCTTCTTTTGGAGGAACTGAAGGCGATTGAGCGGCAGCTGTTGGCTTTTCAACCTTTGGTTTTATATCTTTAGGTGTTACATTTTTGTTGACTGTGGCTATTTGTTTTGGTTCAGTTGCATTTTTAAAACCTGCATTTAAAAAGCTCAAATACTCATTCAAACCCAAATAAGAGAACATTATTCCAAAATTAGCTTCCGAAATAATTACCTTTTGAGTTACAAAAGTTGAAAGTAAACCGGCAAGTATTTCATCGCTTTTTACAGAGTTTAAATACCATTCAACTTCTTCGAATGATTCAAAATTAGTAACCGATAACATGGTTTGAGTACTATCAAGTTTGGTTGTAAGCAAATCAAAATCCTTTACCATAAAACGAGTAAAGTTATATGCAGCGACATTAAACAATAGTTTATTCAAATTTTCGGTTGATGTATTGAAAATAAGCAATAGTCTGTGTTTTCCTGTTTTTTCGGCAGTAAATTTACGGTCAGCAATTTCTTGAACCTCTTGTTTGGCAGCTTCATCCCTACGCGAAAGCAAAGAACCTTGTGATGTACCTGCTTTGTTTTCGTTTCCTTGTTTTAGTAATGCCAATATATCTTTTGACATAGAACTAACTTCACTGGCTGGATATTTTTCGACTAAAGCGGTTAAGGACTTTTCAAAAACTTCCTGCTTGTCGGTTTTACCTACGCTTAATGCATTCAGAAACAAAAATTTAGGTAACAGAGTAGATAAAGGATATGTTTGTTGAATAAATGCAGTATTTAACTTAACAGTATTGAAATCGCTCGCATTAAATGCTTTATAAGTTTCAAAATAAATTGAATCCTGTACCTGATACATTTTGTTAAGTCGGTCAAAATAATCGGGTTGCGAAATTACTTCAACGTATTTCGAAGTAGGAAATTCAGCTATGAGTTTTGTCTTATAATTTGTAGCCTTAGTGGTATTTAGGAGCTTTGTTTCAATCATATAACTACTAAATAGTGTTTCCAATCGGCGTTTATCATTCGGAAAGCGGCGATCGAACTCATCAAAAGTTTGTATAGCCATTGGTAAATCTTCCACTTTATCTTTGTAGATAAAACCCATATTAAACAAGCCATTAGCTATCTCAGAATTCGATATTTCGAATTGAGCCTCAGTCACAGGTATTTGTTGCAAATAAAAATCAAGTGATTTTGCATCGACTACGGGCACTGAATCTTTAACTACACTATCTTTTACAGCCGATGTAACATTAGAAGCAGCAAGTTCCTCGTTAAAAAGCGAAGCCGTTTTATTTGTCCTGCGCCAGTTATCTTCGAGTTTACGTACACCCCATTTTTTGCGAAACTCCGAAACACCCGTTTTAATAATAGTGGGATTATAAAAATACCATTCACCCGTATTTGGAGCCATACCCATAGGGGGTAATGATTCAAAGTTTTCGTCAAAATTTTGAGGACGATTCTGCATTTGCGATTTTTTTTCAGCTTCTTCAGCTGCTTTTTCGTCGGCTATGAGTTTATCAATAATTTTTTGAACTATTGCTTTTCTTTTATCAAGTGGCATTGCGGCTAAACGCTGTAAACTATCCTGCAAAGTAACCGACTCGTACTGCACAACCAGTTCGCTCAAGGTTTCAGCACGTTTCGAAACACGCGCATAATCTTCATTTTCAACCGAAATTATTTTCGCAGCTTCATCGTAACATGGTTGAGCTTTAATATAATTTTTCTTCAAATAATACAAATCACCTAAAGCAATCAAGGTTACTGCTTTATCAAAACCTTTGCGCGTACTTGTATCGGCCGAAATAATAAAATTTTCAATTGCTTTAAGCGTATCACCTTGTTGTAAATAGGTTTTTCCCATAGCATAAAATAACTGATCCTTATATTCTTTATTATTAGGATTAGCAATCATTTTTTTCAATTCTTTGCGCACAGCAGGAATATCACTATTGAGTTCTGCACGATATATACGAGCATTAAAATCCATTTCGTATGGTGGATTTAGTTTTGAAACTGCCACAAAAGACTTGAATGCATCTGCATTATTTCCGTTTTTCTGATATAATTGAGCCAAAAGATATGTAAAACGCTGTTTCTGAACTTTATCTTTTTCGTTTTTCAATGTCAACTCTAAAAAGGGTATTGCCTCTTTATTCTGACGTTTTTTAAGCAGTAAGTCAGCATTAACAGAAGCATAAAGACCAATATTTTTTTCTTTCAGATTGTCCTGTTTAAATTTCAACAATACTTGTTCTGCTTCGTAAATCCAACCCATTTCGGCATAAGCACGAGCAATCCATAATTCACATTGAGCAATTAAGTCCTTATCGTTCGAAAAAAAGCGAGATATATAAATAAACGTACCAACTGAACCTAAAAAATCACCTTTATGAAATTCAGCTTTTGCTAAAAGCATCCAAGCATCCTTCAATGCCGGATTAAACTCTTTTTGATTGTACCATGCTTGATATTCCGGATTATTCCACTTTTTGTTATCGCGTTCAGGTTTTTGTTTAATGGAATGAAGTTTAATTGCCTTTCTACACTTCTCAATTGTTCTATCCATATTTGATTTTGCCGCATTAGCATTATCGTGTTTGCTTATAGCATACATATTAATAAGAGTAGCATAATCGTCGGTATTTGACTGATTTATACTTTTAATTCCCTCATCGTAACTATTCATACCATTGAAATACACATTATAACGTGTATTTAAAGCTTTCATAGCACGGGTAGTAGAAGTATTCTTTTTCATAGAACACCCTGCAAAAACTACACTTATAAGCAATGTCAGGATAAATAGATTCTTAAATTTCAAGCTCTTATATATTTAAATTGATAAAAACAAAAATACACTAGTTGATAAAATATATTGTTTACTTTTAAAAAATTAGTAAAGCAATAGAAATACACATGAATACAAACTTAAAAATAACGTTTCTATTGTGTATTTAACCTACAAAAATAAGCATTTTTTTCCTAGAATTACGTAACTTTGCACCGAAAATTATATTGAATTAAGAATAAAAGTTTTAGATAAATATGTGGGTTTTGATTATCACACTTTTAGTGTTTGGTTTAGCATTGTATATTATTACATATCTGAATCGCAGAAATAAAAAGGAAGAGGTAGAAATATCAGTAAATAATGATGGCGAATGCTGTGGTGCTCATGAGGTTTGCGACCGCGACACATTATTGGCAGGCGACGACAAAATTGAGTATTTTGATGACGAAGAGTTAGACTCCTTGGCTTGTATTGCACCCGAAAATTTCACCGAAAAACAATTGAAACAACTCTCGGACGTTTTTTACACGCTCAAAGAATACGATGTAGCCGCTTGGTTACGCAGTTTACAACTTCGACGTATTGAATTACCAATAGCATTGCGAGATGAAGCTTTACTGATTGTAAGTGAAAGACGACAAGGAGTTTAGATAAGTAGAAATGCTTTTTGTAACTTATTTAATAAATCTATTTAGATAAGGAATCTTGTTTAATGGGAAATCACGTTTGGTCAACAACACTAAATAAATCAACATTAACATTGATTTCAGAACAATATTAAGCATATTGTTTTGCGTATTAATAAGCGTACTCAAAAAGAAAAGTACTACTGTAACTAACGTATAAAGTCCAATCGATTTTAAATCGTACTTTATTGGCATGTGTTTTTGACCAACGTAATACGAAACAAGCATCATAATCAAATAACAAGCAAAAGCAGCCCAAGCCGAAGCTATGTAGCTAAAAATAGGCACAAATATTATATTGATAGCCAATGTGATAACTAAGCCAAGCACTGAAAACCAAGCACCATACATGGTTTTGTCAACCAATTTGTACCATAGGGATAAATTAAAAAAAACACCTTGAAATATATAAGAAAACAGTACAATAGGAACAACTTTTAATCCTACCCAATAATCATGATGAATAAGTAATTTAAAAACATCAAGATAAAAAACCATTCCTAGAAATATTAGATACGAAAAAACGACGAAATATTTCATTGCATCCGCATAAGCTTCATTGCTATTTTTATCTTTATGTTGGGCAAAAATAAATGGTTCGTACGCATATCGAAATGCCTGAGTAAACATCATCATTACCATCGATATTTTGAAACAAGCACCATAAATTCCTAATTCCGATTTGGCAAGATCCGGATTGGAAATTAAATAAGGAAAAATTATTTTATCCAAGGTTTGATTCATAATTCCTGCTACACCCAAAACCAAAAGAGGCAGTGAGTAACGTAATACTTGTTTCAGCAAACTCCAATCCAACTGAAACTTAGCTTTCAATATTTCAGGGATTAGAGCCAATGTAACTACCACTGTTTGAATTACATTAGCCACAAAAACATAACCTACGCCATAATGCGGATTGTAAAACCAATCAATTGTAGCTGGTGCTTTTATCATTAACCACGGACATATAACTAAAAAGAATATATTGAAAAATATATTTACAAAAATCATCAATAACTTTAACGACGCGAATTTTATGGGTCGACTTTTAAAGCGAAGATAAGCAAAAGGAATGGCGCCAAAAGCATCCATTGCAACTACCAAACCTAGCATTGAAATATACTCTGAATGCTCAGGATAACCCATTAAAGTGGCAATATATTCAGAAAAAACAACACATACAGCTGCAAAAATAAGTGAGGTAAAACCAACTGCAATAAGCGAATTACCATAAACCTTGTCAGCATTATCTTTATCCTTGTTGGCAAATCGGAAAAATCCGGTTTCCATGCCATAGGTCAAAACTACTAACAATAAGGCAGTCCAGGCATATAAATTGACTACCACTCCATAATCCGACGAGTTTTCGAGCGTAAAAGTATAAAGTGGTACAAGCATCCAGTTTAGAAACTTGCCCATAATACTGCTAACACCGTAAATGGCAGTTTCCTTTGCCAACTTTTTCATTTGTTTTTCAGCCATAATATTCAATGTGCCAATAAGAGAATTTGAAAATTGAAAATAACGTGCAAAGCACCAATAACGCGAAGCTAATAACGTGCGAAGCACCAAATTAACTCATTCCCTTGGCCTTCTTGATGGTTTCATAAGCTTCGTTGATAGAACGGAATTTCTCGGTGGCCGATTTTTTTAAATCGTCACCTAAATTATGAACTTTATCGGGATGAAATTTCATGGCCATACGTCGATAAGCTTTTTTAATTTCGTCTTCAGTGGCAGTTGGTTCAATTTCAAGCGTTTTATAAGCCCAACTCGGATCCGTATTTTTAAAATAAGGTGCTTTTAACGATTCAAAATCGGGATGCGAAATGCGGAAAATTGTTGCAATACGCTCAATCATATCCTGTTCAGCAGGATGTACTTCACCATCGGCTAAAGCAATTTCGAACAATAAATGTATTAGTTGCAATTTAGCCGAATAATTCATAAACTGATTTATCTGCATGGCAACTTGTGAAGCGTCAATCTCTTGTTCGAGAATGTTCTTCAAAATTTGTAATGCTTCAAGAGCGCCTTCTTCGCCAAAATTGGCAACTAAAAATCGTTTAGCAACCGCTAATTCCGATTTCTGAACACGTCCATCAGCTTTCATTACGCAAGCAATAAGTACTAAAAGACTCATTTTAAAATCATTTTGAGCAGTTACAGCCCTGCTTGCAGATGATTTTGCCACTGTAGTACCATCAAACATAGAACCAAGTGCAAATCCAATTATTGCTCCGATAGGTCCACCACCTAGAATAAAACCAAGTCCGCCACCTAACCATTTACCAAATCCAGCCATTACAATTTCATTTTAAAAATATTCGACAAAGATACAAAAAACAGATTAATAACGATTTTTATTGCCATTTATTTGTAATTATCATTTGTTTTATCTAATTTTGGTTTGTTTTTAGGCAAAGATGGTGTCTCAAAAATAAGAAGAACGCAAATTACTCAAATAAACACTAATCGACAAATGAAACAAATTTTATTTATTGCATTATTATGCTCATTCTCAGCTATTAGTGCTCAAAAGCCCGCCATGATAAACGAAGAGTTTTATCAAAAAATGATGGATTTAAATTTGGCATGGAGCGAATTTGACATGCCTACAAAAATTAATGGTAAAGAAGCACGGTTTACAGCCTATCAGTGTAAGTATTTTTCCGAATCTTCGCCTGCAAAACCATGCGATTGTACCAAAGGTAGAATTAATATTGAAGCTTCGAATGGTAACTATGTGCCTTATATTGAATTTCCTGAATTTCCATCTGTTGGAATTTTAAAGTTAGGCATACAACCAAATGGAAAAAGCAATAATTGTGGTTTGGCAATTCAAAAACTCGAAAATGAAACCTGGGTAACAGTAGATTTATATGTTTTTGATAATTCTACAAAAGGAAGATGTATTTTTTGGGAACCTAAAAATGTAAGTAGCGAAACACCTATCAAATTTAGGTTGATAGCAAATAAATCGGAAAGTGTGTTTTTGACCGATGTTTATGCAGAAGCATATTAATTACAGTGATTAAACGCTAATCTGAGAAAAAATAGCTACCTTTGCAGACAATCAAATTTTTAATTTAACGAATGGAATATCCTACATTAGAAGGCAAACTTATAATGCCTGAATACGGTCGAAACATACAACAAATGGTGGCTCATGCACTTACCATCGAAGACCGCGAAGAAAGAACACGTTGTGTACAAACAATTATAAATATCATGGGAAATATGTTCCCTTACCTACGCGATGTGAACGATTTTAAGCATAAACTTTGGGATCATGTGGCTATTATGTCCGATTTTAAGTTGGATATTGATTTTCCATACGAAATACTTCAAGAAGAAAATCTGTATACTCGCCCTGAAACAATTCCTTACAAAAAATCGCGCATACGCTATATGCACTACGGCCGCACTTTGGAGGAAATGATAGAGATTATTAGCAAATATCCCGAAGGAGAAGATAAAAACGAGCTTATTCGCCTGGTTGCCAACCAGATGAAAAAATGTTTCTTAACCTGGAACAAAGAAGTGGTTGATGACAAAAAGATTTTTGATGATTTGCGTGAACTTTCGCATGGTCATATTGATGTAAGTCCTGATTTTCTCAGATTAGTAGAATCGCGCGATGTATTGAATGGCAATAATCGCAAAAACAAACCAAGAAGAAAATAAATATTTAATTTCAAAATATGGCATCGTTTAAAATAGAAGGTGGCAAAAAACTCAAAGGTGAAATTATTCCACAAGGAGCTAAAAATGAAGCTCTTCAAGTACTATGTGCTGTATTATTGAGTCCCGAAAAAATTATTATTAATAATATTCCTGACATTCTAGATGTAAACAATCTGATTATTTTACTCGAGAAAATGGGAGTTAAAGTATTCAAAAATACAGCCAACTCGTATACTTTCGAAGCAAAAGATATTGATTTAGCATATCTCGAAACAGAAGAATTCTATCGTCAAAGTGCATCTCTACGTGGATCTGTTATGATTGTGGGTCCATTGGTGGCTAGGTTTGGGAAAGCATTTATTCCAAAACCAGGAGGCGATAAAATTGGTCGCCGACGATTGGACACACACTTTTTAGGCATTCAAAAACTAGGTGCTGAGTTTAGCTATGATGCTGATAAAAAACAATATACCATTAAGGCGGACAAGTTAAAAGGTTGTTATATGTTACTTGATGAAGCATCAGTAACAGGTACAGCAAATATTTTAATGACTGCCGTTTTAGCTCAAGGAATAACCACTATCTATAATGCAGCTTGCGAACCCTACTTACAACAATTGTGCAAGATGCTCAATTCAATGGGAGCAAAAATTTCGGGAGTTGGTTCAAACCTTTTGACCATCGAAGGTGTTAGATATTTAACTGGATGTGAACATACTATACTGCCCGATATGATTGAAGTGGGCAGTTTTATTGGAATGGCAGCCATGACTGGTTCTGAAATAACAATAAAAAATGTATCGTACAACGATTTAGGTATTATCCCTGATAGTTTTAGGCGATTAGGAATAAAACTCGAACAAATTGGCGATGATATTTTTATTCCTGAGCAAGAAAGTTATGCTATTGAATCGTTTATAGATGGTTCGATAATGACTATTGCCGATGCACCATGGCCAGGATTAACACCCGATTTATTAAGCGTGTTTTTGGTAGTAGCAGCCAAAGCGAAAGGCAGTATTTTGATTCATCAAAAAATGTTCGAAAGCAGGTTGTTTTTTGTGGATAAACTCATTGATATGGGAGCTCAAATAATTCTTTGTGATCCACACCGCGCAACAGTGATTGGACTTGGAGAGCAATTGCATTTACGAGCATCGGTTATGAGTTCGCCCGATATTAGAGCCGGAATAGCGTTACTAATAGCAGCTTTAGCGGCCGAAGGAACAAGTACAATACACAATATTGATCAAATTGACCGTGGTTATCAGGACATTGATAAAAGGCTAAATGCTTTAGGTGCCAATATTGTACGTATTTAGTTACACATCGAGAGTTTTTTTAATAAAGTTTCATTTTTAAAATTATAAAATTATGTTAAACAAAAAAATTACGGAAGCTATTAATAACCAGATTAATAAGGAATTTTTCTCTTCGTATTTATATTTAGACTTTTCGAATTATTATTACGATAACAGTTTAAATGGATTTGGAAACTGGTTTGGAATTCAAACTCAAGAAGAACATGCACATGCTATGCTTTTCCTAAAATACTTACAAAATAATGGAGAAAAAGTAGTGCTCGATGCCATTGCTAAACCTGATGTTATTTTTACAAGTTTCAAACAAGCGCTCGACGAGGCTTACAAACACGAACTATTTATTAGTCAGTCAATTAATGACATTTATGCCATTGCTTACGAAGTGAAGGATTTTAAAACTATGCAATTTTTGGATTGGTTTTTAAAAGAACAAGGTGAAGAAGAAAAAAATGTAGATGAACTTTGCAAACGTTATGAACTATTCGGAAATGATCCACGCGGACTTTATATGCTTGATAGTGAGTTAGCTACCAGAACTTTTACTCCACCATCGTTGGTAATTTAATATTAGTTACGAGTTACGAGTTATAAAAAGGGCTGAGTCAATTTATACTGACTCAGCCCTTTAATTTTTCAAATTTTAGTTGAATAGCTCAATTACGAGAAAGCCATACCACCATTAATATCGATATTTGTACCTGTTAGATAATCGGAATCGGAAGCAGCCAGGAATAATACCAAATCAGCCACATCCCCTGTATCACCTTCGCGACGAAGCGGATACATGCCTTTCATTCGTTCACGATTTTCAGGTGTATTAAACCTATCGTGGAATGAAGTGGCAATAGTACCTGGAGCTAACGCATTAACACGTATACCTTTGGGACCCAATTCTTTCGCCATAGAACGTGTAAAAGTCATAACAGCACCTTTGGCAGTGGCATACAACGAGGCCCCTGGACCACCACCATCACGCGCTGCAAGCGACGAAAAGTTTACGATTGCACCACCATCAGTCATGTAAGGCACTACTTCGCGGGTGCAAAGCCAGCAACTTTTCATATTCACGTCCATCAGTAAATTATACCAATCTTCGTCCTGTTCGGTAATTTGCTTGCGTCCGCAAATTCCGCCTACAACATTAACTAAAACATCAATTTTTGAACCGTAAGCAGCAACTCCGGCATCAAAAAAGCGTTTCACATCCTCGGCTTTGGTCATATCTCCTTGAACGATTATACCTTCAGAACCAACTTCCTTTACCATTTTTAATGTTTCCTGAGCATCTTCTGGATTATCGAAATAATTGATAACAACTTTTGCACCTTCTGATGCCAATTTAACCGAAATTGCACGACCTAAATCGCGTGCGCCACCAGTAACAATGGCTACTTTTCCTTCTAATTTCATAATTTATTTAATTTGTTCAATTTTACCTATTGTTAAAAATATTGATAGTAAAGAAAGTGGCACTAATGCTGCCAATAATCCAAAAAGTAGAGGCCAACTAGCAATTTGACCTGCAAAAAGGATAGCTAAGATTGTTCCGAGTACTGCCGCAGCACCGCCTAAACCTGCCAACGAGCCTACCGATTTTCCACCATGCAAATCGCTTGGCAAAGTTTGAATATTGACGATAGTAAATTGGAAACCACCCAAAACAAAAGCCATAAGAATAACGGCCACAATGGCATTTGGCACCAATACTGATGCAATTACAGCCGGAACAATAATAGCACCACCTATCAACATAGCTGTTTTACGTGCTCTGTCAACAGTTTTACCTTTACGAATAAGATGACCTGAGAACCATCCGCCCGAAAGACTTCCAACCATGGCCCCAAGGTATGGTATCCATGCTGAAAAAGCTAATTCTTTGATGTTTAGCTGAAACTGATCCACCAAATACATGGGTAAAAAAGTAACAAACATCCACCAAATTGGATCTAAAAAGAAACGTCCTAAAATCACGGAATAGTTTTTACGATTCGACAATAATTCGCCCCAAGATTTTGCTCTTTCGTTGGTAGCTTTTGCTTCGGGTTGTCCACTCAAAATGTATTCACGCTCTTCTTCAGTTATCCATTTATGTTCCTTAGGTCCTTTTTTGTTGATTATCAACCATGGAATTAACCAAACTAACCCTAAAGAACCTACCACAACAAAAGTGAGTTTCCAACCTATTGAAACATACAACATTAAAATAATTATCGGTGCTAGGATTGACCCAATAGATGCTGCAGCACCAAAAAGCCCCTGTGCAAATGCACGTTCTTTCTGTGGAAACCATTCGGCATTACTTTTTGTTGCTCCCGGCCACGGACCTGCTTCACCCAAACCAAGCATCATGCGGAATCCTGTGAGTGAAACTTTACCTTGTGCAAGCGAAGTAAGTGCATCTGCTGTTCCCCAAATTAGCACTGAAACTAAAAAACCTGCACGTGTACCAATTCTGTCATATAGTTTTCCAGAAAAAAGCTGACTGAAACCGTAGGCAATCATAAAGAAAATGGTTATTTGTCCGAGTAAATCCTTAGCTTGTTTAGTAGCATCTTCGAGTGTAACATTTTTGTCTACAATTCCTAAATCGTATGCTATTCCTTGACGATTGACAACTATTTCTCCATTATTTTTATAGCTAAGTTTTGAAACATGTTGTGTTACTTTATCGCCATTCTTTGCTACGAGTAAATAAGTGCTGTCGACAGCAAAAAACTGCGCCTGATTGTCGGATACATCTGAATTTATTTCGTCGACAAGGCGATATTCAATATTGGCCACCCACATGTAGTTGAGCGTGCCTCTATCGAGGTAATTTATAATAGTGATGAGCATGATTAGCCCTATTACCCACCAGCGTAAGCCTTTAATTTTCATTTTTTTACAATTTATTTTTTATAACCAAAATAAGAAACGGCAGCACCACTTAAAAAATCTTCACGAACCGGACTAAAAACGTCAATTAAAATACCAGCTTCGAGACATAATGCACCATGTACAATGTTTGGCTCAATGTATACACCATCGCCGGCATTTACTATCTGTTTTTCATCACCAATTGTAAACTCAAACTTTCCGGCAGCACAATAAGTTGTCTGCGTGTGAAAGTGCTGGTGCAACGAACCGACCGAACCTTTCTCGAAATTTACTTTAACCATCATAATCTGATTGTCGAATCCTAAAAATTTACGCGATACACCGCCGCCTAATTGTTCCCATTCCATACCTTCGGTAAGAATAAATTTCTCGCTTTTTCTTTTCATGTGTTTATAATTGTTTGAAATAATAATTTCCATCAAAGGAAATAGTTTGATTATTTATGTTTAATTTTCGTTCCATTTTAATGTTGAAGTCTTTATTTACAACAACTATCAAGTATGTTTTGCCATTTCTCGCACTTAATTTTATGGCTGTAAAATCGTTATTATCCTGAACTAAATCCAATTTATCTACATTGCTCTGATAGCCGTTTGTAATTTCCTTCGAAAGATCATACAAACCATGAGGTTCAATGATAGTTGCAAAAGTGTGATTCGAAGCATTGGGTTGCCTGAGCATGAATGCTGTTTCGTTTCGCAAATTAAAATTTGGGTCAGAAGCTCCCAATCGAGTCAATAATAACTCTGTATTGGCATTTGTCAATGCTGTAATGCTGTAAAAACGATTTGCATTAACCCAAGTAAATCTCGCATAAGCTTTGGTTGTTTTAGCATTAGCTTCGAGCCAAAGATGTTGATAGCCATTTTTTGAACCCAAGGTTTTAAGTTCAGTGATGTTTTTTTGATATTTAAAATCTGCAGAAACAAATTGACCTATGTAGTAATAAGGAAAATCGTAGGTATGAGCCGTGTCCGAATTTAACTTGTAAATATCTGCTATAATCGGAAATTCGAAGTCGGGAATTTGAATCATTGCAGTTGTTCGTATCATCCTCACACCAGCATAAGCATTTTCCTCTGTACCGCAAACAATTTGAAAGTCAGGTTTCGAAAAATCACAATACTGAATATCGGAATGAAATTTGGACGATTCTTTAATATTGCCGTTAAAATTCGACTTTTGGTCAACCGTAACTGTATTGTGTGCAATGGTTTGCATGGCCCATGAGTAGTTTTCTTTGGTATAACCCCCACCCGATTTTGGTTCAATATTTAAAAAACGTGCAGCACCATAATCAGTAAGAATTTCATTTCCATTATCAAACATTGCAATTGAAAGCTTGTCGTAATGACCGTGCGAAAGTCCATGCGAAGTAGCTTTGAATGTCAGGCACGAATGTGCTTTTCCTTTTCCAGCCCTAAAAACAGCCACACCACCTTCGTTGCCATTTGCGCCATCGCGTAATAGCATTGATTTATATTCAAAAGGGTTTGTTTTAGCTTTTGAAACTGCTTTTGCAGTAAATAGGCCTTCGCCCGAAACAACAAATGCATTCTGTTGTTTGGCAATGTCGAGTAATTGCTTTTCGGCTGGATTATTTTTATACGCAATATTAACTGCATAAACCAGTTCCTGTGTTTTATAGGTTTTTTCGAGCGCATCGTTTAGGTAAAAAAGTTCACCATTGTAAGCCAATTGCAACATGGTATTTACAGCTTTAAGTAAAATTCCATCTCGGTAATTAAAAATTTTCAGTTCAGGTTGATGATTTACGATAATCTGTGCAAAAACAATAAAAGGCCACAATGAATAACGCTGATAATAAGGACCTTCGGTAAAATAACCATCAGGCGAAAATAGCACGTTTAGTTGACTAATAAAACCTGTTTTGCCATCTTTCTTTGATCCATACAACGCTTTGTCTGTCAATTCTTTATCATGCATGGCATAACCAATCATACCAACAGCAGCTTGTGACCAAGTACCATGATTGTGCATGCGATTAAAGGTAGAATAATTGGCTTCGTTCCCATTGGATAAAAACTCAGCCATAGGTTTAAACAATTTATTTTCAATAACTTGCTTTTTTTCAAGCGTTAAAAAGTTGTACACACAATCGTATGCATTGGCGGTATGAAATAACCACACAGCATCGTTCAACGTTTGCCAAAAAAGTTTACCCTGGGCTTCTGATTTTTTTTCAGGATGTAAGCCAAGCGTTGGATATAAATCGGCATATTTCAACAACATAGACTCAACAAACTGCGCATATTTTTTATTTCCAGAAATCTGAAATAATATACCACAAGCATTCATTTCGTAATAATTGTTTTTGTGTTTTTCGTGTGTGTAACCACCACCTCCATCTTTGGGAATAGGTACAATTATTTCAGATAAAATAGCTTTATCGGCAATTGACTTTAATTCGGCATACGATTTATCAAAAGCAGGATATTTTCCTAATGATTTTTGAATTTCCTTCACAGCTGTTGGCGTGAGAAAAATACTTGGATTTTCGGCTTTCAAAATCGAAAAAACTAAAACGAAAATCAAAAATAACAGTTTACGCATCATATCAAATTACAGTTATTATATCGTTGAAAATTTGCCCATTTTTAGTTTTAAAACGTATCACATAAATACCTCGCAACAAGTTATTATCAACAACTGAATGTGCAAAAACATTTTTTTTATACAGCATTTCACCTTTTAAATTGTAAATACAAATATCACCTGCAACGTTTGATTTCAATTGAATAGTTCCAGTTAAACTACTATATATAAATGGATTATTCATTTTTTGAGGATTAAACAACGTTGATGGATTATTAAAAAAACCAGCGCCAACCAATTTCTTAACTGGCATATTGGAACTTACAGTACCCGAAGTTTCGCTTGATCCTGGAAACTTACTGTTAATCTCACGGCTCCGACCTCTAATATCAACCGAAACTTCAGAATATTCGGCTGTTTTGTAATTTGCCAACAACGAATTAGAATTTGGTTCGTACATAGAAATTGCAGTTGCCACTTGCGACATTTTGGCATCAACATTAGTAATTACCTGCGTTGAATTATAGCTAAAATCGGTGTATTTACCCTGATTCATAAGGTTGTTTTTCCAAGTTAAACTCATGGCCGAAACAAAATTTTGGTCAATAACAACATTAGTATATGAGGAACTAGTATTGTATATATGATTGTGTGCTATTACCGAGTTTATTGGAGGCAAAGTAAGTGTGCTACTACTATTGTAATTAATCGAAAACGACTGCGAGCAATTTATCATGGTATTAAATGCTACCAAAGCATTTTTTACCTGATAATACTCATTTAGTGCTGAATTTTGTTTTCCGCGAACCATGCAAAGTGCTGCCCTATAACCAGTTCCTCTCAGATTCTCAAAATAATTATTATATACTTTGTGATTTTCACCAATTATGCGAACTCCACCAGATTCGGAAACACCATTTCCAAAAAAATAATTACCTGCAACCGTACAATTATTTCCATGACGCAATGTAAGCATGCCTTTACACTCCAGAAAAAGATTATTACTGTATAGATTTCCACATGATTTATTAGAAATTACCTCAATTTCACCATTGCACTTTTCGAAGAAATTACCAGTCACATTGCAATTTGCAAAAGTCATGGAAGTGGAACTATCGCCTACACGTATAATTTCTTGTCCATTGAGTTCATCGCCATTAATATCGAGATTAGAATTGCGGTATCCAAAATAATTGTTCGTAATCCTATGATTTACCGTTACACCACTCGTTAGCCAAACAACGAGCAAAGTTCCCGAGTTATTTTTATTTTCAAACGAACAATGATCTACCTTATTATTTGTTCCAAATATTGAAACCCATTTACTATCGACTGTATTCAATGAAGGATTGTAATTGGCTATTACTGTATTTTTCAACGTAGAATTATTTGCATTTTCGGAAGAGCGAAATGAAATGACATCCGATCCACTCAAGTTTCCATTTAGAAAATAAAGACCCGAAATTACAATATAGTTACCCCCAAACGCCAATTTAGAAGATCCGTTCAGTATTACATTTCCAGGCGTTTCAGCCTCAAGAACTACCGGATTTAAAGCTGTTCCGGTAGCTTTGAAGCTTATTGATTGATTGGTCCATGCTCCATTTTTCATCATTATAGTATCTCCCGCTACCCAACTGCCATTGTTAATGGCAGAGGCAGTAGTAACAGTTGTTTTACGTGCAATAAGCTGAAAACAACTGAGAAAAAGTACAATTAGGATGAAAATTGGTCTCATTAATATCTTGATAATTAGATTAAAGGCAATCTTTTTATTTAATTTGAATCTTATCTGAGTAAGTCATACCATTATTTGCATTGAAACGAACTAAATAAATGCCTTTATTTAAAGCAGTTTCAAATTTACCATTGGTTTGTGACGATAACACTTCAGAACCAGACAAATTATAAACTTTCAGATAACCTTGACCTTCGGTAAGAATAGAATTCCCGTTGACAAAAATTTTATTATCTTTCGAACTTACATTATTAAAGCCTGTTCCAGCTCCTAACACTACTGAATTCCAAGAAGTTCCAACTCGAATTCCACCAACCTGAGCTCCTGTTCCACGTTGACGGAGATTAATACGAAATGGTACAGTTACCGAATAATCTGATTGTGTGTCTGTTGCAACAAGTTTATTTGTCTGTTGACTTTCTGGCAAAGTTAAATCAGGATTAATGTATAACGAAATTTCATCATTACTAGCACCAGCAACGCCATTGTAACACATTACTAGTAAATGAGTTTGTCCTACACCACCAGCAAAAACATTAGAAACAATATATGGATTAGTTGTTGAAGAGCTTGAATTTTTTGATAATGCATAAGTAATATCGGTTCCTGCTGTGTTTAATTTTGCAAAAGCTCTACCTCTTGTACTACTACTTGTGGCGGATCCTTCAAAAGTAAAAAAATCTCGTTGACTGCGAACACTATGAGAAGAGAAATTAATCAAAAATGCTACATAAATTTTTTGTCCTTCAATAGGTCTCAATGTGTCACCGTTTTCAAAAACAACTGTTTTTGTGGAAATTCTTTTTGAATCATCTGTAATACCTACAACCGAGTCAAGAACTGCTAAATTTCCCAGTTCAGAACCAACATAACCTAAATAGAATAATGATCCTGAGGCTATCTTAGGACTTACTCCCATATTATCACCTAATGATGTTCCTACAGTAGTTTTTCCACATACATACCAATCGTTGTATCCTTCCAAATTGCTTCCAGCAGTGGCTGTTGCAAAGTTTTCAACAAAAACTTTTTGTGCATTTACATTCATAATGCCAGCACAAACTAATAAAAGTAAAATTGTTTTTTTCATGATTGTAAAATTTAATTATTAATAAAGTAACTGATTTTTATCCTTTTGCGAGCTGTTAACTAACTGTAAATAAGCTTCTTTATAATTAGTCAATTTTGTTAATTGATCTGCTCTGTATAGTTCCCATTTCAATTCTTTTTGCACTTTATCCCAATCTTTTATTTGTTTATACGGAAAATCTTCAACGGTTTTCCCAATGTATGGAACTAAAAATTCGATAGCCTTTGATATGCTTCGTCCATCGGTTGAAGTAGAGCTATATAAATCTAAACTTATAGATTTGGCTAGATAAGACATATCCAAAAAATGTTTTAAATTAAATGTGGAATAACCAAGAGCCGTGGTTCGAGCCAATTCAAATGGCTGTGAACCATCAGGTTGAATTTGCGTAAATAATCTTCGTTCGGCAAAAGCATTGATGTATTGCTTTGCCAACACTTCGTTTCCTACAAATAGCGCATAACGAGTTATTTGTACGTCGAAAGCAGTTCCATGATTATTTTTTGCTTCGAACTCTTCTTTGGCAATTTCGGATGTTTGTAGCCAGTTCAGATATTCAGTAAACCAACTTTTCATGGCTGTACGGTCTTTTTTGGTGTATTCGTCCGATTTGTTGAGCAAATCGACACCATCGAGCATTTCAACAAATGAATAAGTATCCAACACTCCTTCGCCCCTACCCTTGCCTTCATACTTTCCAGGAATAGTTTGACCATAATTCATATTCGGATTCATTTTGGTTTTTTTATTCATAAACCAAATTCGCAAATTTTGCACAGCTTTTTCGGCATACTTATTTTCCGAAGTCAGTTTATACGCCAACGAAAGTACAGCCACACTTCGAGTCATGGCACTCAAAGCACCGCGATCAAAATCTTCAATTTCAGGATTTACCACTCCATCTTTTCGTATATATGGTAGTCCATCAGCAGTTTTGGGATTTGGCCACCAGTATCTTCCCTGACTTAAATAATCGTGTTTATCGCCGCTGGGAGGTGTTGTTTTTTTATCAACTACTGCTGTAATTGTTTTAGTCAACATTTTATCGGCCTCTTTCACTATTAGTTTGGATGCTTCAGTGGGTGTTTTTACGGCATTATTTAAGTTTTCGAAATTCCAAATGCGTGTTTGCGCATTCAGAATTATAAAATTCGCCAGAAAAAATAAAAATGTAATTCGTTTCATACTTAATTATTATTTGTAAATGGGTGCTTTAACGGCAGATGTTAGCAATTCAAAATTATCGGTTCTAAATGGCGAAGCTAAAAATCCTGAATCATTTTTCAGGTTAGCTTTAGTCCAGTTTTCCCAACCATAGCGAACTGCAATTGGTTTTGAAACGCTTAGAGCTGAAATTATGACTTGATTATTAATTATCGCAGCATTAGCTGGTACAAATTTCTTATCTTCACCACAAATCATAAACCCTTTCAATTCCCCTTCGGCTTTTAAATTGCCATTATCAAAGCTAAGAATTGCTTTATTTTCTCTTACTTTTATTCCTTTATACAACGG
>CAIWIS010000620.1 GCA_903912795.1 uncultured Bacteroidales bacterium | reverse complement strand
CGCACCACTTCGAGCGATTCAATGGTTTCGCGTGCAGTTTGAGTTGGAAAACCGTACATCAAGTAAGCATGTGTCATTATGCCCACTTCCGATAAGTTTTTCATTGTTTCGCGTGCTATTTCAATTGTAATTCCTTTATTAATTAGCTCTAAAACACGTGGTGATGCCACTTCGAGGCCACCCGAAACGGCAATACAACCTGATTTAGCTAATAGATAGCACAATTCAGGTGTAAATGATTTTTCGAATCGGATATTAGTCCAATAACTAACAATAAGTCCTCGACGCAAAATTTCCTCAGCAAGCTTACGTAAAGTAACGGGAGGTGCAGCTTCGTCGGTAAAATGGAAACCAGAGATACCTGTTTGAAGCATGATTGCTTCCATCCTATCCACCAACAATTCCACAGGAGCTTTTTCGAAGCGTTTAATATAATCAAGAGTTCCATCGCAAAATGCACATTTCGCCCAATAACATCCGTGTGCTAAAGTCATTTTATTCCAACGGCCATTGCTCCACAAAGCATGCATAGGATTAGTTAACTCAATGATATTAATATAATTATTATTCAACAATCCATCGTAATTGCTCGTTCCAATTTCAGAAAATTTTACATTCTCAATTTTTTCGAAGTTAATTCGCTCTATTTCATTCCTTGCATTCAATTGTAAGGTACGTATTAATTCACCACCAGTAAGCAATCGTAACAATGGTAATTCACCATCGTCAAAAGTCAGATAATCAACATATTGAAAAATACCTATATCGCTCATTTGTCGGAGCTCAGTATTAACATAACCACCACCCATTACAATTTTAATAGCAGGATAATTCATTTTCAACCATTGAGCACATCGTAGAGCACTGTACAAATTGCCTGGAAATGGAACTGTAAAACCAACAAAATCGGGTTGTAAATCAATCACTTTTTTCGAAAACAGATTGATTAATATTTTATCAATAAAAGTAAGTGGTTTTTGCAACTCCTGATGCAATGGCTCAAAATCGGGCAAATGCAAACAAAGCGATTCAGCGTAACGTATAAGCTCAAAGTGTGGATCAATGTATTTCTGTATCAGCTCACAGATATCTTTTAAAAACAAGCTACAAAGATGCGTAGCACGGTCATGATTACCAATAGCTCCAAATGCCCATTCCAAATCATCCACTTCGGGCAATCGCTTACTTGCAGGCCAATACGCACGGTCGCTAAAACGAAGCGCTAAAGTCTGATCACGACCACTCAAAAAATGCATGACAGACTCAATATTCCGAATATAAAAATCGGATTGTGAACACATTATCTTATGTTGCTTTGAAAGTTTTTTATCTAAAAGCAATTCGAAAATTTCGGAAATAACATTTTTAGTAAACAAAACCTCTATCAATTCAATACTTAAATCGGCTTGCCAAGCTTGTACGTCACGCGAACGCAAAAAACCCGTAAGCTGCATTGTAGCAGGATATGGGGTATTTAGTTGAGTTAGCGGAGGTGTTATAAGTAAAATTGACATAGAATTATAATTATGAGTTATGAATTATGAGTTATGAATTATTAATTGTTAATTATTAATTATCAATTATCAATTATCAATTATTATTCGACCCACAACACCAATCCTTTGAGGTATTCACCTTCGGGATGATAGATATTTATTGGATGATCAGCCGGTTGCGAAAGTTGGTGTAAAATACGCACATTTCGTCCTGTTTCGGCTGCAGCACTGAATACTGCCAGTCTGAATTGTTCTTTGGACACAACTTGTGAGCACGAAAAAGTAAATAAAATTCCGCCCGGTTTAATCTGCTCTATTCCTCTAGCGTTTAAACGCTTGTAACCTTTCAACGCATTACGCAATGCATCGCGATGTTTTGCAAATGCAGGAGGATCTAAAATTATAATATCATATTTTTTTTCGTTTGCATTTAAGAATTTAAAAGCATCTTCGGCAAACGAAGCGTGACGATTGTCGTTCGGAAAATTGAGTTCAATATTTTTATCTGTCAAGTCAATAGCTTTTGCTGAACTATCAACCGAATGCACCAACGAAGCTCCGCCACGCATAGCACACACCGAAAAACCACCTGTATAACAAAACATATTCAAAACTGACTTACCTGCTGAATAACGCTCAAGTAAACTCCTGTTTT
>CAIWIS010000619.1 GCA_903912795.1 uncultured Bacteroidales bacterium | reverse complement strand
TTATAAATACTTGTCCCGTTTTTTAGTTTTATTTATGCTACAAAGCTAAACTTTTAATGTCAGTTTTGATGCAAAAGTAAGAAATTTGAAGTACTTTTGCAGTCTTTTAACTCGATTATTACAGATATAATATGACTTCACAGGAAATTCGTCAATCTTTTCTCGATTTTTTTGCATCGAAAGACCACAAAATCGTTCCTTCAGCACCCATGGTTATCAAAGATGATCCAACTTTGATGTTTACCAATGCGGGAATGAATCAGTTCAAAAACATTATTTTAGGTAACGACCCCATTAAATATGCCCGTGTGGCCGATTCGCAAAAATGTTTGCGTGTGAGCGGTAAGCACAACGACTTGGAAGAAGTTGGACATGATACCTATCATCACACCATGTTCGAAATGCTTGGTAACTGGTCGTTTGGTGATTATTTTAAAAAAGAAGCCATTGAATGGGCTTGGGAATACCTCACTGAAGTGTTGAAGCTCGACAAAAACCGTTTGTATGTAACTGTTTTTGAAGGTTATGCACCCGAAGGATTAGACCGTGATGATGAAGCGGCTGCTATTTGGGAACAATTCCTACCTAAAGACCGTATTATTAACGGCAATAAAAAAGATAATTTCTGGGAAATGGGCGATACGGGTCCTTGTGGTCCATGTTCGGAAATACATATCGATATTCGTAATGACGATGATCGTGCAAAGATAGACGGTTTGACGTTGGTGAATGGAAGTCACCCACAGGTGATTGAAATTTGGAATAATGTGTTTATGCAATACAACCGCAAAGCCGATGGTTCGCTCGAAGGACTTCCAGCAAAAGTAATTGATACAGGAATGGGCTTCGAACGACTTTGTATGGCCATGCAAGGCGTGCAATCCAACTACGATACCGATGTATTTACACCAATAATTGCAGAAATTGGCAAAGTTTGCGGAGCAGAATATGGCAAAAACGAGAAAATAGATATCGCTATGCGCGTTATTGCTGATCATATACGTACCATTGCATTTTCGATTACCGATGGTCAGTTACCATCCAATGCAAAAGCGGGTTATGTAATTCGCCGTATTTTGCGTCGTGCTGTACGTTATGGATATACTTTCCTTGGGCAACGTTCGGCATTTATGTACAGATTGATAAATTCGTTGGGCGATGTAATGGGTAAAGCTTATCCAGAACTTATTTCGCAAAAATCGTTGATTGAAAAAGTGATTAAAGAAGAAGAAGAATCATTTTTGCGCACATTGGAAACAGGTATAAAATTGCTTGATAAAGTAATGGCTGACTCTAAAGTTGCTGCTAAAACAGAAATTGAAGGAAAAATAGCCTTTACACTTTATGATACATTTGGATTCCCATTGGATTTGACCGAATTGATCTTGCGTGAAAATGGTTTTACTGTCAATATTGATGAGTTTAATGCAGAAATGCAGAAACAAAAAGAGCGTGCGCGTAATGCTGCTGCTACCGAAACTGGCGACTGGGTTACAGTTCGTGAAGGCGATAGTGCATTTGTAGGTTATGATTTTACTGAAGCTGATACCGAAATTCTACGTTACCGCAAAGTAAAACAGAAAAATCAGGAATACTATCAACTGGTACTTTCGAAAACTCCTTTCTATGCTGAAATGGGTGGACAAGTAGGCGATAGCGGTACGCTGAAATCGGAACATGGAACAATTGAAATTCTTGATACAAAAAAAGAAAATAACCTCGCTGTACATATTGTAACTAAATTGCCAACAGATGTAACCGATACCTTTACAGCTGTAATTGATATTGAAAAACGCAAAGCTACTGAATGTAATCACTCCGCAACTCACTTGCTTCACGAAGCATTGCGTGAGGTATTGGGAACTCATGTGGAGCAAAAAGGTTCGTTTGTAAGTCCGGAAGCATTGCGTTTCGACTTTTCGCACTTTCAAAAACTAACGAAAGAAGAAATTCGTGCAGTAGAAAGTATTGCAAACCGCAAAATTCGCGAAAACTATGCTTTAATTGAAAAACGTGATACACCGATTGCCGAAGCTCAAGCAATGGGTGCTATGGCGCTATTTGGCGAAAAATATGGCGAGACAGTGCGTGTTATTCAATTTGGAAGTTCGGTAGAACTCTGTGGAGGTACGCATGTAAGCGCTACTGGCAATATAGGTTTGGTGCGTGTTACAGCCGAAAGCTCAATTGCAGCAGGTATCCGTCGTATCGAAGCCATTACCGGAAAAGCAGTAGAGGAATTGCTTGACAAACAGCAAGATACTATTGGTGAGGCAAAAGAAATGTTGAATAATACACCTGATATACTGAATGCATTGAAAAAAATGACTGAAGAAAACTCCGATTTGAAGAAAAAAATGGAGGTTTTTCAACAGGTTCAAATCATGGCATTGCGCGATAAATTAAATGCCGAGGCCAAAGAAATAAATGGCATTAAAGTGATTCGTTTTGAAGGTAGCCTACCAGCCGAACAAGTTAAAACATTGGCCTTTCAGATTCGCAACGTACATCCGGAAAAACTATTTTTCGTGGCTGGATGTGTGGCCGATGATAAACCATCAATTACAGTACTTTTAAGTGACGATTTAGTTGCCAATGGATTAAATGCCGTTAACATAGCACGCGATGCAGCCAAAGAAATTCAGGGTGGGGGCGGAGGTCAACCATTTTTCGCTTCGGCTGGTGGTAAAAATACAGCAGGAATTCAAGCTGCTATAAATAAAGCATTGGAAGCAGTGAAATAAATGGGATAAGAATTAGAATAAGTATAAAAATCCACCAAGCAGAATTGAAATTCAGCTTGGTGGATTTTTTTTGTATCAAAATTGAAAGTATTTGGTTGATTGTTGATAGTATGTTTTGCTACATCGCAATACATTTGTACAATTCTAATATGGTTTTTTTTTTCAACTCTTAAATTATGACTAAATCAGTTTTTAAAACAATTACGATTGTTCTGGTAATTATATTTTTTAGTGCCAATATTAAAGCCAATATTCCTATTGGTCAAAGTCAGCGGATAAGTGATAATTGGCAGTTTTTACGTAGCGATTTAGGTGGAATTTGGGAAGCCGTTCGACCTGCATCTCCTGAATCGCCGGAGAGTGTACAAATTTGGGAAAATGTAACCTTGCCGCATTGTTATAATGCTCTCGATGCCCTCGACCCAAAAGGTAATTATTATCAAGGCCCTACTTGGTACAAAACATTGATATCGCCTGAAAATCCACAAGGAAGAATATTTTTACACTTCGAAGGAGTAGGGCAG
>CAIWIS010000618.1 GCA_903912795.1 uncultured Bacteroidales bacterium | reverse complement strand
TGCGGAGCTGCCCGTAATGAACTTTCAGGTGAAGCCTGACCGCTTAAACTGGTAGACTTTGAGGACTAAAAAGACTTTTAAATGGTTGGTGTCGAACAGGAATGGTGTTTCTTATTTATTTAACTTTTGCAATACTTTGAATTATTTCCATAATGATCTCAGTACTTTCTTCGTCTGACCCGTAGGGTAAGGCAGTTTCAATTCCTTCTGTCAGGTTATCGTTGGCCAGTAATGTTTGGCATTCTTGATTTAGATATTCTTTTACATCTTCGGGGGCATTTTGGATGTTTTCCAGAATGTCAGGGCAGTTGTCGAAGATATAAATTATGTCTTCGAAATCGTGGCTCTGGCGGAGATCATTTCCGCCACGGCCCTTGTGTGCCTCGAATTTAGCTGCGACATAATATTCCACCGGAAAGACAAAGATATGCTGTCCATCGGGCAGTGTTTTTGTTATTTTGTTTGTTACTCCGTCTTCATACCAAATATTTTTAAAGCCAAGCACAACCGGGTCGGTAGGCATTACATCGACCAGAATTTCACGGTATACCCATCTACAAATGGGAGCTCCCTGAGTTGTATCATTTGCAAACTTTTTTGCTCTTAATGCTTCTTCCAGTTTGGCATGTTCGGTTCTTGAACTTAATTCTATTACACAGTCAATATCCTGAGTTGGACGAATATCGGATGCTGCAGGATTATCCACATATAGCTCCGCTACAGAACCACCTACAAAAACCATTTCATTTTTAAGTTCTCCCAAACCTGCTGCTACAGTTTGGAGCATTGCAATATTTTCAGGCATTTTTTAATCGTTTTTTCAGTTCTTCAATGGCAACTTCTATTTCCCGGACACGACCAACCCGAATCGTATCTATAATTACCAATAGTTCGTAGAACATTACATCATTTTCAACTGCTTTTGGTAAGTTTTTATACAATGGTTCAATAGCCTGTCCCCGCTGTGTTCCTTTGGGATATGGCCAAACGTATATATCATTGCCCGAAGAAATATGTTCTTTAATAGGAGATGCTGAATGAGCAGTAGGAATACCTTTGACAGTAGAACCAGGTTGAACCGGAAAGACATATTTTAACCCGTAAATCAAAAATTCGACAAAGGAATTCATGTTTACTTTTCTTTTCTTTGAATCAATAAGACCAGCAATTTTACAACGATTAAGAGCTTCAGATACTTCAGAAGGACTAATAAGAATAGCATTAGCAATATCTATATTTTTCCAATCGGGTTGCTGGAGTGATATGATCTTTATCAACACCACTATGTCCTGTGGTCGCATTCCATTGTGTTTCTTCATATAAATAATTTTTAATTCGCGATTCGCGAATTGCAAATATAAGACAATTATTTTATTCAACAACTAAAATAGTTCTAGTTTTAATTTCCAGAGCAATTAGTTTTCCATAATGAGCTTTAGTATAAACACAACCACCATCCAAATTGATAACATTACTATTATTGAGAGCCTGATTTTGAGTAACAGCAATAGGAACAGGAGAGTGTCCGTGAATAATCGTTTTATCAATTAATAAAGGATTATAGTATTGTTTCTTACTTCGCCATAACATGGTATAGTTGTCTGAGAATGGATTTTCAATATTATCGTTGAACCCAGCGTGAACAAAGAGAATATTATCCAACTCATAGTATGGTTTCAAGTTACTGAAGAAATAGATGTATTTGGGAGCGAGTTTCTC
>CAIWIS010000617.1 GCA_903912795.1 uncultured Bacteroidales bacterium | reverse complement strand
TGCTGGCACTAATTACCCAGTTAATGCCAATGGCGACACTATTAAAGGTGGAATTAGTTTTAACCTCTCAAAAGCTGGTGTTATTAGTATTGCTGATGGGCATAAACTTACGGTAGGTGATTATTATTTTACAATTAAAGTAACTACTAAATCGAAAGACAAAACGTATTCCACAACCTTCGACAAAGTGTTTCATTTGAATATTGAGCCACTTTTGCCAACTTACTTGGTTTATCAGCTAAAAACTCAAAATTTAGTTGCGGGAGACCCATTAAGTAAAACGAATGCTCCGCTTATTCCATTTGGAAATAAGAATGTGAAATTTACTTTGGGCAGCAATACCGATAAACTTACCATAGATGCTGTAACCGGCCAAGTGATGCTTACACCATCCTATATATTTACAAAAAATGATACGATACGTCCCATTATAGAATTAACCAGCAATATAAGCGGTGAAAAAGTAAGTTTTGCTAACAGTTTAATTGTGATTATAACTGATAAACCTACGGAAATGCCTGTAGAAACTATCTATTTCTTCTATCCAACACTGAATACTTCAGGTGCTCAACCAACTGGAGGAGATGGTTTTACAGTAAATGTTGTTGACAAAGGAAGTTGTGTATATATTTGGGGTCCAAGAGCTAATAGTGTGGCAAGTGGATTGGTGCCTCCTGCCGAACGTCCAGCTGTAAATAAGGCAAAACAAATGATATTGGAAACTTCAACTTTCAGCACCACTACCAAACCTACCAGTTCGTGGTGTATAACTACAACACAAGATTTGTCCCTGTATAATATGGGCTATTCTTTATTCTTCAACTTCACATATATGCCTGCATATCAGACATATATGGCAGATGGTCGAACTCCTACTGATTTGGAAGTATATATTTCGACCGATTACACTGGCGGAAAAGTTCAAGATGAAAATGGCAACTGGGTAAATGGTACATGGACTAAAATAAATCAAAATATTAGTTGTAATATCAGTTTAGGCACTGTTTCTGGAAAATCGAGCGGGGCGCCCTGGGGGCCTACATTTATAGGCACACCTTATCCAGGACCTCAAACTGGCGAAGATCCGGATGGACGAAAGGATTTGGCAAGGGGCTCTGTATATGGTAAATGGATAAAATGTTCGTACGATATTACCAGTTATAAAGAAAGCAAATCGTTTACTGTGGCATTTAAAATAGCATCGTACTTCTATGGCGATTTATTGAACAACACCACAGTTCCTGGTCGTGGCGGTTCGTATTTCTTGTCCGATTTCTATTATATGGCAAAAGAAACAACACCTTAATGTGGTGATTTGATGATGTGATGATGAGAAAATGTGATGATAAAATAATTAATAATGCAATAATTTTATAACAAATAAATGAAAAAATCGATATTAATAATCCTGATGCTAATTACAACAATTGTACAAGCTTTTTCTCAAAAGTCGGTACAAGGTATAGTTACAGACAAGAATGGTTTGCCATTAATTGGTGTAAATATTTTAATTAAAGGAGCTTCGAAAGGTACCGTTACCGATTTGGATGGAAAATACAAATTTCCGGGTGTTCAGAGTAATGATGTGCTTGTGTTTCGCTATTTAGGTTTCGAGACAGAGGAAGTAAAAGTGGGTACGCAACAAAAAATAAATGTTATGCTCGAAGCTTCGAATGTACAATTGGAGGAAATGGTGGTGGTTGGTTATGGCACTTCTAAAAAAATTGACCTGACAGGTTCGGTCGTTTCTATAGATGTAAGCGATTTGGCTAAAACTTCGACCACAAACTTCGACCAGGCA
>CAIWIS010000616.1 GCA_903912795.1 uncultured Bacteroidales bacterium | reverse complement strand
CTCCAAAAGCAATGAATGAACTAAAGGAGCATTTGAGTGATTCGCTTAAAGGCTTGGCAATTCATATTGATTCATCCTTTCATTACCAAACAATATTAGATACAATTGAATATTCTGAATATAAACTATTGAATAATAGATGTTTGACTCCTAATTCATATAATTTATTCATAGCGCGTAAGCAACTTTCTGATGAATTAAGCGCGTTAGCAAAACATGATTCAGAAAAGATGCTAAGGTTATCGGAATTTTGTTTGGAATATAAATCAAAACTATCAAAATATCATTTACAAGCTCGTAATATTGACCAGAAACCGAGTATTAAAGTTATAATAATACGATTAATAGGTTTAATAACTTTACTTCCAATAGCAGTCATTGGGCTTATATTGAATGTATTTCCCTTTTTTACCCCAGTTTTAATCCGCAAAATGTTGAAAGTAAAATATCATGGTTTTTTCAGCTCGATACAATTTGTGCTTGGTTTGTTACTTTTCCCATTATTTTATATTTCCCAGTCGATAATAATTTGTAAGCTATTATCTGTTTCTGTATTATTAGTACCTTTTTTATTAGTAACTCATTTGCTAACAGGTATTTTAGCATTCAAATTTTATTGCTTTACTAAAAAAAGCATTGCCGAAATAAGGTATTTATTGTTATCCAAAAAACGAAGGAAGAAATTAAGTGAAATTCAATCAAAAATTCATAAATTAGTTTTTGACTAACTTATTTATATTCAGTCATTAAAAACTGTTTTATTTCAATTTTTTTGGACACTTCAAATTTCAACATGCAATTCTGAATTCGTTTCCGAAACTTCCAACAAGTCATTTGATTGAGTCCCAATTGATCGGAAAAATTATAAGAAGAAAAGTCAGAGCCTAGAACACAAACATTGTATGCTATATAAAAGGCTTTATTAATGGGGAATTTTATATTGTGAAAAATGGTATGCGATGTAGCTGATTCTTCTTTTTTGCACCGTGTACATCTGCGCGACGAAGCAGTTTTTCCTTCGCAATAGTTTGTATGTCCACAATTTCTACATGCGTAACCTTGTTCCCATTTTATATCGGCAACAAATTTAAGTACTTTATCGCTATCCTGCATTAATTCAGCTGCAAACGCTGGCGTAATTTCATTTTTAAACAACATGTTAACCTGAATATTAAATCAATAATTGCAATTTTTGTGCAAATATAATCTAATTTTTAGTGGTATTAAAATAATTCACATTTTAATATTGTTGATTATAAGCTCGCCATTCATAACAGCCAGCATCGGGATTGTCATCCGAGAAGCGATTTTTACCATTCAAATCCAATGGAAAACGCGATGCAACCGCTTTATCGGCAATATTGCGAGCTGGTGAAAGTGAGTCAGGAGTGAAATTAAAATACTTTTTCTTTTCGTAATCGAACGAACCTTGACGGAAGATAGTATCAAGAGGTTGGTACCAACGAATATCTTGAAATTGTGTTAACTCATATTTCTGTTTTCGTTTTATATACGAGTTTGTAAAGACTCCTTTATAATCTTTCAAAAACCGACTGGCAATAGCCAATTCATTGTCGAGACTACCAGAAACAATACAGTTTACAAATTCAGTTTGCATGGGTGCAGTTCGTTGTAATCCCATTATCATCACAGCCGGGTTTTTATCGCGTGAACCTGGATTAAACGAGTTTGAAGAATAATGGTTAGCAATAGTGCTTTGTTGAAAAACGTGAGTACCACCACTTAAAAACACGGTAAAACTACCTGTGTTTGATATTTCGCTATTTTTTACTGTTAAATCAGTGTTTTGAGCCACTATGCCATAAAACACAAAGTTATGAATTCGGCAGTTTTCAATTTCAATTTCAGGTAAATTACTCCTATCGGTATTTGGCGAATAAAGTCCTACATATCCACTTGTAATGTTTGTATTTTTAAGTACATGTTTGCCTTTACTCCACAAAAGGTATACGCCTCCCCATTGTCCTGCCACATAATTGTATGGCACTGGGTCCAAAAACTTCACTTTATCAAGCCTATCGCCACGCATTTCAACTGGTTGTTCAAAAGTGCCTTCGGTACGTAAATTGCCATAAACTAGTAGATTGGAATTGTTATGAAAAAAAAGTTTGCAACCAGCTGGTAATGTTAGAGTTCTGGCTGAATCAACTGTTAAGTCACCATAAATTAAATACGGTTTATCAATTTTAAATTTAGTATTCTCAGTTATATTTTCATTTTTCAATAAGTGTATGTTTTGTCCAAATGCTTCAAGCATAACATGTTGTTTATTGCCATTCAATACAAAACTTACAGAATCCTCTATTAACAATGGATTGTTATCATTTGTTGCTTCGATTGTTGTTTCAACAAATACAAACATACTGTCATTTGCACCAATTTCTATTTCACTAAATTTGTTTTGAGAATTTACTGAGCCATCAACATTTAATCTGAATTTCGAGCTACTACCTTTTGCTAAATATATTTGACTAATACGCAGTGCTCGGTTATTATTATTGTAAATCAAAAATTTCTCTGTTCTGCTTCCAAACGATGTAAAAATAGTATCGAAAGTAAGCGTATCGTTCGAAAAATCTAGTTTCTTGTCGGGACTAGTGCTAAATACCTCATCCTGACATGAATAAACGCTTGTTACAATCAAACTTAATAAAATGAATTTCCAAAATGTTGAGGTTTTAAACATTTTAATTGACTGAACATATTTTTGAATAAATGATAGCATGGTTTTGAAAAATAATATGTGTACTGAAATTATTATTTCTTTGAAAAAAATGGAAAATGCCAAAATAATGAATTAACTTTGTAAAAATTTAAAAACACTACAAAATGTCAAGCCGTAAAAAACTCAAAAAAACCATTCAGTTCGTTAGTTCTGAACTTATTACTGATGTTTATTTTCGTTGTTTAATGAATAAAAATACTGACGAAAAAGCAGCAGAAGCATTGGTCGTAAAAATTGTTGAAACAGCCCGCGAATTTACTTTGCGTTCTAATCGCCCTGGTGGTAAACAAAATCCAGCATCTGTAAAGTCTTATTATCGAAGCTTATATAAAGCATGGGACGAAAAACTCGTCGAAATAATTAAACAAATAGAAAGTATTTAAATCATTTTTTTTTTATTCAAAATTAAACGTCAGGGTTATTAATCTTGACGTTAATTTGTTTAATGCCATTGTATATTGCTTTTCAGCATCGGTAAGGTTTCCAGTGTCGCGGTCGGTAAGTGGTGTAAGCATATTGTTCATGCCCAAAGCCAATTTAAGCTCAGGGGCTAACTTGAAAAAGTCGAAATAGATATCGCATCCCACGCCAAATTCAAAAAAAGTATCGAAAGGTCGAAGCATAATGGACTTATCACTATCCCTTCCTAAATCAACATATACACCTCCACCACCAATTAAATATGGTCGGATATTGCCATATCGTTCCGAACTATATTTTATATAAACGGGTGCACTTACAAGAACCGACGAGACTACGTCGGCTGGAGGCATATTTTTAAAAACTAACTCACGGTCGCCAATATGCATGGCAGGAGTAAAGCGTAAATTTAGATATTTGCTTAGCAACATATCACTTACAATACCAACCGAAAAACCTGGAATCAATTTCGAGATATTGGCTGGTGTGGTTGAACCTACACCAAAATCCATGGTGTTTAACCCCAACGAAAAACCAAAATGTAGAAACTTATCATCGCCATGATAACTGTTTTGGGCATTGAGTTTAGTAATACACACCGAAACAAAACCAAGTAACAAAAGTGTTTTTTTTATTTTTGTCATAAAATTATTGATACCGTTTATTAACTTCATTAAAACGCTCTTAGTTGTAAATTATTGCACAACCAATAAGCAATAATGCTTTATTTAACGGCAATAGTTTCAATTTCGACCAATGCACCAAGTGGTAAATCCTTCACAGCAAAAGCTGAACGGGCCGGACATTCCGTTTGATAATATTTTTTGTATACCTCGTTCATTCCAGCAAAGTTGCTTATATCTGATAGGAAAACGGTAGATTTTACAACGTCGACAAAAGTATAACCTGCTTCGGAAAGTATTGCCAAAATATTTGCAAAAACTTGTTCGGTTTGCAATGTGATTTCTAAAGCTTCAATTTTACCAACTGCTGGATTTATAGGCAATTGTCCTGAAATATAAAGTGTTCCGTTTGCTTCTATGGCCTGACTGTATGGGCCAATGGCAGCTGGAGCGTTTGTAGTGTTGATTATTTTTTTCATTTGTAAATTGTAAATAATTACTTAATAATTTCGCCAAAATCGGCAATGTGTTCATCCACGTATGCTGCGATTAGGGATGTTTGTTGTTCTTCCATCTCGAAATATTGTTCCTCCAAATCGTCAAATACCTCAAAATCCACATACATGGCATTGAATTCCTCTTCGGTAGTTTCGCGTTCGAGTACTGCTTTGTTGGGGTCGTAAATTTCTTTTGCCTTGTAAATTAGTTTGCCAAGTTCTACAGCTCCAAATTGTTTCATTGCTTTTGCAAAAGGATTTCCAAATATATAACCACCATAACCGTTTTGTATTAACTGCACAAATCCACCATCACGCATTTCGGTTGTGAAAAAATGCCAAGCCAATAAAGTATGTTGCGACCCGTTTAATTTACTCATGTTCTCGGCTGTCAGTTTTCCATCAACTGCCTGTAAATAAGCATCAATAAATACTTGAAGAAATTCGTCCATTCCTTCATTTACAGCTTCAGCAAGTGCTTTGTCGTTAATTTGAATCATATTATCGTATTTTATATTCAGTAATTTAGAAAACGGGAAAATATGAAAATGAAACTTGACAATTTAAATAATAAATCTTACCTTATTTCATAATTTCAATTTTCTAATTTATCAAAACCTCAACTCCGTAAGCCGGAAGTGTAAGTCCTATTTTTTGATTTGAATCAGAGAATTTGTTTCCAAAAGTAGCTTTCAACTTTTCAGCCTTCAATGTTTTTGGTAAATTCACTTCAAAAGTACTGCTTTTTGCTGAATTATTGATAAATATAATTGCTTCTTTGCTAAAATACTTGCGTGCATACACCCATGTTTCGGGTTTAGTTTGCAAATTTATAAAGTCACCATATACCAAAACCGGATTATTTTTGCGTAAATGGGTGAGTGTGGCAATATTATTCCAAAGTTTTGATTCACGATTATTCCAACCATCAAAGCGCATCATTTGCCTGCAATCAGGGTCATTTGCACCAGTCATTCCAATTTCGTCGCCATAATATATTACCGGAATACCTGGAATGGTGAGGTTAAATGCATGAAACAAGAATAGTTTGTCATAAGCAGTGGAATCGGTAATGCCAATTTTTCGTTTCCAACCTGCTGCTTTAGTATCTTCTCCCTGAATTAAATCGCCCGAAGCCTGTGCCATAAAGCGAGGTTTGTCGTGATTTCCAGATATATAACCCATTAAATTATGTGTTCCAAATATATTCAGACTCGAACTGAAAACATCCTGTACACGGCTTAAATCGCCGCCGCCCGAACCTGCAAATGTGGTGTTGGCAATGTCGTACACATTAAAATCGAACTGACCATCGAGCATTCCACTTGTAAGGTAACTTGCTATTAATTTGGAACTTCCATAGGTTTCGCCAATCTGATAAGGAGCTTTTCCTTGCAACTCACGTTTCATTTTCAAGGTAAGCATGCGCCAAAATTCCTCGTTTATATGTTTGCAGGCATCATGTCTGAAACCGTCTAATTTAAATTCCTTCAACCAAAATAAGGCTGAATCGGTCATCATTTCCACCACTTTAGGGTTCGAATAATCGAGCGAAGGCATAAAGGTATCGAACCAAGTAGTAAGGCGGTATTCGTCCCATTTAGCCACGTTCAGTGTACCATCAGGTAAAATAAGTTGTGTGGCAAATTCAGGGTGCTGTTTATAAAGTGGATGTGCCTCGTGAACATGATTGGCTACATAGTCGAGCAATATATTCATTTCGTTGTCGTGTGCTTTGCTAACCAGTGTTTTAAGCTCATTGTTTGTACCAAATCGAAAATCAACTTGCGACGACGATATTGGCCAATAGCCGTGATAGCCCGAAAATTTTGTTTTGCCAACTTCGGAATAGCCATAAGGTTCCAACGGATTTTGATTGAGTGGCGAAATCCAAAGTGTATTTACACCTAATTTTTCGAAATATCCATCTGAAATTTTTTGTTGTAGTCCAGCTAAATCACCTCCCCAAAAGTCAACTTTCGGATTTACATCTGGGCGATTTAATGGTTTGTCGTTACTCTTATCACCATTCATAAATCGATCGATCAACATAAAATACATGATTTGAGCATGTTTATCGGTTCGTTTTACTTGATTTCCCTTAGTTAATACATCTCCATTCTGAAGTGGAATTAAAATATCATTACTCACGCCAAAGTCATTGCTCGCCCAAACTCGTAAGTACGAACGTTCTAGCTTGTCAGCTTCGGCAGGAATATCAAAAATAATTTGGCCCTTTTCAATTTTAATAAAATTATCAGGTAATAAATAATTTTGCCAGTACACAAACACTTTATTTATAGTATTTTGAGTTGATAATTGGATTTTATCGTTTTCAAAATCGTCGGTTGTGAGTATGGGGAATGAATCGTTTTTACCTGCAATTTGCAAAATGGAATTAAATTTACCGAAACCATTATCCACTTTGTTCGGATTATTAGCATCGTGGTTTTGGTCGCCATCAAGTAGCATTTGATACAAGTATGACCCTGGACTCATATTCATCGATATTTCGTACAAACCACTGGTATTCAATATTAAATCGGGCATTCGACTTGGTGTCCAGTCGTTCATTTGTCCTGCAATTTGTACTTTTTTATAACTTTTTCCTTGTGGATTAAAAGTGAAGGTGTAATTCACTTTATCCGTTTTGCGGCATGGGACGGAGTAGGCAATGCCTTTTATCCAAATATGTAAATCAACAAATTGTTCCATGCTACTGTCGGCCAATAATATAGCTATGAGTTTATTGGATGCCAGTTTTACATCTAAAAGCTTAGAGGATGAGGATACAGAATCAATTTGTGACGGTTCAAGAATAAAATCTTGTAAATAAAGTTTATTCTCACCTACT
>CAIWIS010000615.1 GCA_903912795.1 uncultured Bacteroidales bacterium | reverse complement strand
ATTGATTGGCATGGCTTCATTAATAGACCTTTCTAGCAGAAAAACACCAATGAATGTTAGGCAAATATCTGTTTTGAAACGTGAAGATCATATGTTCAATCCAGAAGATTGTAAAATGTGTTTACAATATATAGAAAGTGTTCATATTCCCCTTAGACCATAAAAAAAATCCGCCTGTGAATAAACACAAGCGGATTAAAGAGTCGGGGTGGTGGGATTCGAACTCACGACCCCCTGCTCCCAAAGCAGGTGCGCTAACCGGACTGCGCTACACCCCGAAAATTTATTTTTAACGCGGGATTCGGATTTGCGACCCTCCCGATCTTAATCGGGATGCGCTAACCGGACTGCGCTACACCCCGTTGCTATTGTATTTCTCAAAAGCGAGTGCAAAGATAGTGCTTTTTTTCTTATATGCAAAACATTTTCGTTAAAATTTTAATATCTAAAAACCATGTTGTAAAACATTAATTCTGTTGTGACATATTTCAAATAGATTTCATACATTGTCAACCGATTTAAAGAATCAAGAACTATTAAATTTTAAGTATTAATCATTTCAAATTTAATTTAATATGAAAGTATACCAGTCAAATGAAATTAAGAACATTTCCTTGTTAGGAAGTTCTGGCTCCGGGAAAACCACTCTTGTTGAAGCTATGCTTTACGAGAGTGGTATTATAAAACGAAGAGGCACTGTTTCAGCTCAGAATACTGTGTCGGACTATTTTCCAGTTGAAAAAGAATACGGTTATTCTGTATTTTCCACTATTATTCAAACTGAATGGTTGGATAAAAAACTAAATTTTATCGACTGTCCAGGCTCTGATGATTTTATAGGAGGTGTAGTTACGTCGTTAAATGTAACAGATACAGCTCTGATATTACTTAACACTCAATATGGTGTTGAGGTAGGTACAAACAATCATTTTCGTTATACCGAGAAATTTAATAAACCTGTAATTTTTATTACCAATCAGTTAGACCACGAAAAAGCTGATTTTGATAAAACGCTTGAACAATTAAAAGAAAATTATGGTTCAAAAGTTGTTCAAATACAATACCCTATTACTGTTGGTCCTCAGTTTAATGCAGTTGTTGATGTTTTGAAAATGAAAATGTATCGTTGGAAACCCGAAGGTGGTGTGCCAGAGGTGCTTGAAATACCTGATTCTGAAATTAATAAGGCTCAGGATTTGCATAATATGTTAGTAGAATCGGCTGCAGAGCATGATGAAGAATTAATGGAGAAATTCTTTGATCAAGGGTCACTTACTGAAGAGGAATTACGTATCGGAATCCGTAAAGGCATGCTACATCGTGATATGTTCCCAGTATTTTGTGTAAGTGCAGGTAAAGATATGTGTGTGCGTAGGTTAATGGAATTTGTTGGAAATGTATCGCCAAGTGTAAATGCCACGACAAAACCTCAAACTGCTGATGGTAAGGAAATTGCTCCAGATCCATCTGGGCCAACTAGTATTTATGTTTTCAAAACAAGTGTTGAACCACATATTGGTGAAGTTTCGTACTTCAAAGTAATGAGTGGGAAAATTAAAGAAGGCGATGACTTGCAAAATGTAGATAGAGGTTCTAAAGAACGATTAAGTCAAATATTCTCGGTTGCAGGTCAAATACGAACTAAAGTAGAGGAATTGGTAGCAGGTGATATTGGTGCTACTGTTAAGCTTAAAGATACACGCACAGGCAATACTTTGAATGCAAAAGGGTGTGAATTTGATTTTAAAGAAATTAAGTATCCAGAACCAAAATACCGACGTGCTATAAGAGCAGTTTCGGAAGCGGATGAAGAAAAATTAAGCGAAGTATTAACTCGTATGCATGAGGAAGATCCTACCTGGGTTGTGGAGCAATCAAAAGAATTGAAGCAGACTATACTTTATGGTCAAGGCGAATTCCATTTGCGTACTTTGAAATGGAGAGTTGAGCACAACGATAAAATTCCGATTGAATATAAAGAGCCAAAGATTCCTTATCGTGAAACGATAACCAAAAATGCGAGAGCCGATTATCGTCATAAAAAACAATCTGGAGGTTCGGGCCAATTTGGTGAAGTTCACATGATTATTGAACCTTATTACGATGGGATGCCTGCACCCGAAATGTTCCGTTTTAATGGTCAGGAGTTCAAGATTAGTAATCGCGACTCACAAACTATTGATTTAGATTGGGGAGGCAAGCTTGTACTTATTAATAGTATTGTAGGTGGATCAATCGATGCTCGTTTCGTTCCAGCCATTCTTAAAGGTATAATGGACCGCATTGAACAAGGACCACTTACTGGTTCCTATGCACGTGATGTACGTGTAATTGTATACGATGGAAAAATGCACCCTGTTGACTCAAACGAAATCTCATTCCGTTTAGCAGGTAGAAATGCATTTTCAGCAGCTTTTAAAGATGCTGGACCAAAACTATTGGAACCTGTATATGATGTAATCGTTCAGGTTCCATCCGACCGTTTGGGTGATGTAATGAGCGACTTGCAGGGTAGGAGAGCCATTATCATGGGTATGGAGAGCGAAAAAGGGTATGAAAAACTTTCTGCAAAAATACCTTTGAAAGAATTGGGAAGTTATTCTACAACGCTTAGTTCACTAACTGGAGGTCGTGCTTCGTTCAGTATGAAGTTTGCAAGTTATGAATTGGTTCCAATGGATATTCAAGATAAACTGCTTAAAGAATACGAAGCTTCGAAAAAAGAGGAAGAATAAATTTTTTATTTTTAAATAGTTTGAAAAAAAGGTCGTTAGGATTGTTTCTAACGACCTTTTTTTCAAAATGTGGCATTATTATTGTTTTCTCAAAATCAATCAAATTAATTATTAATGTTTTAAAAAAATATTTATGAGAAAACGTAATCTTTTTCTAATAACAATAACAGTGTTATTTAGTGTTTTGTTAATGTCGGGTTGTTCCAGCTCTACTATGATTAGATCGAATCCTTCGGGTGCAAAAGTATTTATAAATGGTGAACAAGTAGGGAGAACTCCTTATTTACATGTTGATAATCGGATTTCCTTTATGTCATTCAATGTTGATATTATTAAGGAAGGATATGAGCCGATATATACTTCAATTTATCGTGATGGTGAATTTAATGTAGGTAATTTTGTTGGTGGTTTATTTGTTTGGCCAATTTTGCTTTGGACGATGGATTATACTCCAACGCATACTTATGATCTTAGGCCAATTTCTAATAATGACTTGTCGCAGCCAAGCAATGATCCAATTAACAACAATATCGTTTCACCCTTGCGCCCTAAAGCAGAACGGTTGAAAGAACTTAAGCAATTATATGACGACAAATTGATTACAGAAAAAGATTTTGAAAGTCAGAAGCAAAAGATTCTGGAAGAGAATTAAAAAAAAAGCGCATAGATAAAATTTAATCTATGCGCTTTTTTTAGTGAATTTATTTATATAAACACAAGTAAGGTGTGTCTTGTGTACATTTCACTTTAAATTTTACATCCTTGGCTACTACAAAACTTTCGAATTTCCGATAGGTTTTCCATTCTGTTTCTCCTGGCTGTTTAATGGTTAATTCGCCGGAGATAACTGTCATTACTTCAACTGAACTTGTGCCAAATTCATACTCGCCTGCAGCCATTACACCTACAGTTGCATTTCCCTCTACTGAATCCATTCCGATAGAAACAACATTTCCATCGAAGTACTGATTTGTTTTGAACATTTTATATCTTGTTTTGTTGGTTTTTGAACGATTATTTGTTTGTTGTTTGGAGTGCAAAATTAACAAAAAAACGGCATATTTCAATGTATTCTTTGTTTTAAAATTAGTGATTGTAATTTTTTTATTGCGTATCTTTGTAGTCGCCAACCATAATATCGTTGCTTCATGAAGTATATTGATGTGATATTACCATTGCCTTTAAAAGCAAGTTTTACGTATGCTGTACCTGTTGATTGGTCGGAGCAAATACGTATTGGGATGCGTGTGGTTGTACCTTTTGGAAAAAAGAAAATGTATACTGCCATTGTTTCAATAATACATACCCATAAACCGGAGTTGCCTTATGAGATAAAAGAAATTATTTGTTTGCTGGATGCAGAGCCAATTTTACGCTACCCGCAACTCAAATTCTGGGAGTGGATTTCGTCGTATTATATGGCATGTATGGGCGATGTATATCAGGCAGCTGTGCCAGCAGGTATGAAACTCGAGAGTGAAACCTTGGTTTGTATTAACCCCGATTTTGAGGCTGAAGCAGTTTTAAATGATAAAGAACAACGTATACTGGATGCTTTGTCGGACGGCAGGCCCTGTACAGTTGAAATGTTGAACAAAGCCACCGAAATAAATAGTGTTTTGCCAACCTTAAAATTATTGCTCGAAAAAAATGCAATTGAAGTGAGCGAATCGCTGACTGAAAAGTTTCGAATTAAAACGGAGAGTTTTGTTCGACTGAACGACAAATGTGAAGATGAAGCTGTTTTAAGGAGTGTTTTCGATGAGTTGAATAGAGCCAAAAAACAACTCGACCTTTTGATGAATTATATCGAATTGTCGAAATACTTGCAGCCTGCTAAGCGAAAGGAAGTTGCTAAAAAGGAATTGCTTGATAAATCAGGAACCAGTGTAGCTGTACTCAATGGACTTGTTGAGAAAGGTGTTTTTGAGATTTATAAAAAAGAAATATCCCGTTTAGATATAAATACTTCTGAAGTTCAAGAAGTGTTTCCTCTGAATAGTAGTCAGCAAATTGCACTGCAAGAGATTAATACACAGTTTTTTGATAAGCAGGTTGTTCTGTTACATGGAATAACTTCGAGCGGTAAAACTGAAATTTATATTCATTTAATTAAAAATGCAATTGAACAAGGTCTGCAGGTTTTGTATCTTGTACCCGAAATTGCACTTACTACCCAACTTACTAGTCGTTTGAAACGTGTTTTTGGTAATAAATTGGGAGTGTATCACTCTAAATTTTCGGATGCTGAGCGTGTTGAAATTTGGAACAATGTTTTAAATGACAAAACTTACGATGTGATAATTGGAGTTCGTTCATCGGTTTTTTTACCGTTTCGTAAACTGGGTTTGGTTATTGTCGACGAGGAGCATGAAACAAGTTACAAGCAATTTGACCCATCGCCTCGCTATCATGCACGTAATGCATCCATTGTGCTGGCTTCGATGCATGGGGCTAAAACTTTGTTAGGGACTGCAACGCCTTCTATTGAGAGTTATTACAATGCGTGTGTTGGTAAATATGGTTTGGTGCAATTGGATAAACGGCATGCCGATATGGAGTTGCCGGAATTTTTAGTGGTTGATACAAAAGAAGCATATCATAAAAAGCGGATGGAAGGTCATTTCTCTGACCAACTATTAGCAAATATCAAAAAGGCGCTTGAAAACAAAGAGCAAATTATATTATTTCAGAACCGAAGGGGTTATGCGCCTTATACCGAGTGCAAGGCTTGTACGTATGTTCCAAAATGTAAAAATTGCGATGTAAGTTTAACTGTGCATAAAGTGTTCAATACGCTAACTTGCCATTATTGCGGTTATTCTGAGCCAATTCCAAATCTCTGTCCAGCATGTAAAACACCCGGATTGCATACAAAAGGTTTCGGTACCGAAAAAATTGAGGACGAAATAAAATTGCTATTCCCTGATGCGCGAGTTAGTAGAATGGATATGGATACTACTCGTTCAAAAAAAGCATACGAAAAGTTGATTGCCGATTTTGAACAATATAAAGTTGATATTCTTATTGGTACTCAAATGGTTACAAAAGGACTTGATTTTGAACGTGTAAGTATTGTAGGTATTTTAAATGCCGATAATATGTTGAATTTTCCTGATTTTAGAGCACACGAACGAGCATTTCAGCTTATGGCACAAGTGAGTGGACGGGCAGGAAGAAAATACAAAAGAGGGTTAGTAATACTTCAAACTACATTTCCAAGTCATTCGGTAATAGGGCAGGTACTGCAAAACGATTATTTGGCTATGTATAATGTTCAATCAGTTGAACGAATGGAGTTTAAATATCCACCTTTTTATCGTTTAATACAAATTAGCCTCCGACATAAAGATGTACAAGTGGTAAAACAAGCTGCTTTTGAAATGGGAAAAAGGTTACGAGCAGTTTTTGGTGCTCGACTTTTAGGACCCGTTGATCCTCCTATTGGTCGAATTCAGAATCTATATATTAAACAATTAATTCTGAAAATTGAAAATGAAGCGTCTCCTGTTAAAGCAAAAGAGATTCTGAATGCTGTTTCAGATTCAATACTGCAAGAATCAAAATTCAAATCCGTTAGAATTGGCCTTGATGTAGATCCAATGTAAAATGTGACTATAGTCAGGATATCAAACTTATTAAAAAGTCAATATACAATACTTTAATTAATACAAAAATGGAATGATACGTTTTGTTTTTGTCATATAGTTTTTATAGTCGGTATAATGTGCCAAAAGGATTTTTTCTTCTACATTCATTTTTACAATTAAATCCACCAAAACGATAAAAAACACAACCAATCCGGTATGCGAATAATTGTTGAACAAAAGCCCCAACAATAAAAGCAAAACCGCCGTGTACATAGGATGTCGAATAACGCGATACGGACCCGTTGTACATAATTGACCACCCTGCTTTACCGAAGGTAAAACCGTAACTGTAAGCAATTTCATAGCTAAAACTGCCCATACGCCAATCAACGTTGCAATTGCCTCGATTATAAGCACATAGATATTTTCAGGAAATACACTTCCCGTAAAAATAAAATAGAAAATGCCGATAAATTGTATGGCAACT
>CAIWIS010000614.1 GCA_903912795.1 uncultured Bacteroidales bacterium | reverse complement strand
GTATTCAACCGGAAGCAAAGGCAATTCATTAAACGGCTCGTGTACAGGTTCAGTCCACAGAATATTCTTATACAATCCGCTTTTTTTATTTACATCCCAATCGCAGAATGGAATCACAACTACTTTAAAATCAAGTCCTTTCGATTTGTGGACCGTCATTACTCTGAAAGCATCATCGTTTTCAGGAGTGGATATACTTTGTTTTATACCCACCGAATCCCACCATTTAATAAAACTAAAAATATCGGTGTTTTTGCCATTCGTGAATTTGTAAATCACATCCTGAAAACCTTGAACAAAAGCAGTTTCGTTGTACCAACCGTCCAGTTTAAAAATGGAAATAATTTTTTCGACTAAATCGTAAATCGATGCGTTTTTTACTTGACTTAAAGCTTTGTTTTGTTCCTCGGTAAATAGGTGGGAGAAGTTTGCCGGATTTTCACCTCCCGAAAAACAAACTTGAACAGCCTCGTTGGCCGGTAAATGCATATAAGCCCTGGCATACTCATAACTTACAATGGTTCTGCTAATACTATCCAGCGGTGTGATGATTAACTTCAGAATGCTGGTAATAAAACGTACAGTGGAAGCCGCTGAAATTAACAATCCTTCGTTGCCCATTACATTATAACTAAGTCCACTTCGAGCCTTGTCGGATGTTTTGTAACTTAGCAATGTGTGAGTTACATCGCGTGCCTCGTCATTCTTTTTAACCAAAATTGCTACATCGCCCGGTTTATAACCACGCTCTTGCAAATCTTCTAAAATAGCTGGCAATTGCTTCAAACTTTCACTTTTCCAACCATCTTCGTTTTCTTTTCGGTCCAAAAAGCGGATATCCACTCGCCCTTGGTTTGCTTTTGGCGAAACATGTTGGTACACTTGCCCATAAGCATGTAAAATACGCTTGGTGTGTTTTACCATTTCGGGATAAACGCCAAGCACAGGTTCAAGAATGTTATTTAATTTGTACTGAAGCAGCAAAGCGGCTGTTTTGAAAAATTCGTTATTAAAAGCCACAATATTGCTGTCGCTTCGCCAATTTGTTTCTAAGGTAATTTCCGATAATTGTTCAGACCTAAAATCGTGTAATACATTCTCGTCGAGCAGTTTCCAGTCCGAATTTCGCCAACGGTAAATGCTTTGTTTTACGTCGCCAACTACTAAATTAAAGTTGTCGGCAGCTAAACTATTGGTTAGGAGTGGCAAAAAGTTTTTCCATTGAAGAACTGAGGTGTCCTGAAACTCATCAATCATAAAATGGTCGATGTTAATTCCCGTTTTTTCGTAAACAAAAGGCGTGTCCGAATTATCAATAATGCGGTTAAGCAGCATGTTGGAGTCGGAAATAAGCATGGAGTTTTGGTCATCGGTGAGCTTTTTAATCTGCATGGCAAGGTCGGTCAGGATGCCAAGTGTATTGATGTTTTTTAAAATGATAACTGCCGAATTATAAAAAACAATGTCGTTTTCGAGCCATTCAATTAGTTGAATTATACCTTGTTGAAGTCCATTAGCGTAAATGCTTTCGATAGCCGAAACAATTTCGGCAGGTGTTTTCTTGACTGTGTAGCAGTTTTCAACCGCCTCGGCCGATGCTCTAAATCGTTCGCCAATACTGTAATCGCCAGCCACAATTTTGTTAAGGCTGTTCATGCCCGAAGATTTGCCATATTTAAAACTTTCGGTAGTTAAACCTACCGTTTCAATTTGTTGCAGTAGCTGCTTGGAAAGTCCCGTGACCTTCTCTTCGAAACTGGTTTTAATTAAACGCAATTTAGCGCGGTAGGATGTAAGAAATTCGCGATCGTGTAGTTTTCGGTTCGTTTCTTCAGCTTTGTTCTGATAACTTTCTTTGAAAATTTCCTGCCCCAGACTTTCAATATTTTTTCGTGGATTCCAGCTTTCCGATTGTTCGATGCGCTCTTCGGCAAAGTTTGTGAGCCATGTGAGTAATTGCTTGTTTTCCTCTTTGTTTAAG
>CAIWIS010000613.1 GCA_903912795.1 uncultured Bacteroidales bacterium | reverse complement strand
TGTCCGAATTGAAGCTTATGGCACAATCGACGAGCTAAATTCGTTTCTAGGTTTGCTGGCAAGTTATGAAGCATTATCATCCGAATTGATGACTTTGGAAACAATCCAACATCGGCTTTTTGTTATAGGATCGTACCTTGCAACCGACACAAATATGACAAAAATTGCTGAAGTTTCCATAATAAGGAGCAATGATATCGAGAAAATTGAACAAGAAATTGATAAAATGAACGCAGTTTTGCCCGAACTTAGGGCATTTATTCTTCCTGGAGGCTGTATTGAAGCAAGTTTTTGTCATATTTGTCGAACAATTTCACGAAGAGCAGAAAGAAGAATTGTGGAAGTTTCGAAATTTTATACTATTGATAATCATGTAATTATATATACAAATAGGCTATCGGACTATTTTTTCACCTTAGCGCGTTATATTTCTTTAAAGATTGGAGCAAAAGAAATATTGTGGAATAGCGTTGATTAATAAAAAAAATTTCTATTTTTGCACGAAAATAAAGCGATTATCAAAATATCTTAATTTAATTGTTGATTATGTATTGGACATTGGAATTAGCATCAAAAATTGAAGACGCACCTTGGCCTGCGACCAAAGATGAATTAATAGATTATGCTATGCGTTCGGGCGCACCACTTGAGGTTATTGAAAATTTACAAGAAATTGAAGACGAAGGCGAAATTTACGAAAGTATTGAAGATATTTGGCCAGATTATCCTAGTAAAGAAGATTTTTTCTTTAATGAGGAGGAATATTGAGTAAAAAACTCAAAAAGTTAAGCTGAGTATGCAATTTTTCGAGAATTTTGAAGTTTAGATTACTGGAGTCAATTTGATTTTTTTGAAATTATAATGGTTGCAAATAAAAAATCGATTCAGAATTTTGAATGAAAAAAATATTAATAGGAATTTTTGTATTTGTTAGCGCAACACTTTTTTCACAGTTCGATGCACAATTAAGTCAATATATGTTGCATAATAATGCATTTAACCCTGCAGCGGCAGGCGAAAGCGATTTAATCGAAATTGTGGGACAACATAGAGTTAATATGTTAGGCATGCCTATCGCGGGTTCAACTACATATTTCACTATTAATTCACCCTTAAAAATTGGAACAAAAAAACATGGTTTTGGTTTAAGTTTTTTGAAAGATGAATTTGGCTGGTTTTCAAATCAATCAATGCAGATTCAATATGCTTATAAAACAAAATTAGGCGATGGACGTTTAAGTATTGGAACAAATATTGGTTTAGCAACAATAGGATTTTCAGGAGATAGTTTAATTAATGACAAAATCTCGATAGCCGAATACCATAGTTTAACCGGAGATGATGACATACCGCAATCAAAAGTGAGTGGCAATGGATTAAATGTCGATCTAGGAATATGGTATTCAACTGCTAAATGGTATGCTGGTGTATCAATGCTGCACTTAAATGAACCTACTATTAAATGGGGTGAAATGTATGAATTCAACAGCCAAAGTTTAATGCAATTAACTGGTGGAATGAATTATACGTTGGAAAACAAAAAATACATATTAAAACCTTCGTTCTTAGTTAAATCTGATTTTAATATCTGGCAGTTTGATTTAAGTTCAAGAGTAGAATATGATAATAAGTTTTGGGGAGGTTTAACGTTAAGGCCATTTAATTCATTTGTTTTAATGGCCGGAGCAACAATAAATGGCGGATTAGCTGCAAGTGTATCTTATGATGTACCCACAAATAAGATGATTATGGCAAGTTATGGTTCATTTGAATTGTTAGTTTCCTATAGTTTTGAATACGTTTTTTCGAAACAAAGTTCAAAATATAAAAGTATAAGATATCTGTAATTTTATTTTAAATGTTTTTTAAATATCAAATATTGTACGTATGAAAAAAAATCTGATAATTTTAGCATTAGTTGCAATAATTATAATTGCTGCTAAACCTATTGGAGAACTTGTAGGTGTTTCGAAACGAAATATGTTTAACAAGGGATTTGTTGAGGCTAATCCGTATGGAATGGTTTTCATTAAACGAGGCTCGTTTATTATGGGTGCCAATGACCAATCGCCATTTAGCGTTGTAAAAGATAAATCGATAAATGTTACTGTTGATGCATTTTGGATGGACGAAACTGAAATTACAAATGATGAATATAAACAATTTGTTGGCTGGGTTCGCGATTCGATTACTATGCGCTTTTTTATTGAAGACCCATCGCTAAATGTAAAAGAACGTCAGAAATACACCATTTATAATGATAAAAACAATCCATTTGATCAATTGTCGCCACAACAATTAAAAATGGTACAATTAAATTGGAGAACAAAAATCCCATGGGGATCACAGGATACTACCTACAAACGCATTATCACTTCGCTTAATTACCAAAACAGCAATGATGTAAGTTCAAAACCACAACTTGATCCAGGAAAACTAACCTACAAATACGAATGGATAAATTACGATCAAGCAGCTCTTGCTGGAAATAAATTAAATGTTAATACCGGAGCATATCCTAAAGGAGCCATTGCACGTGTTGACACATCGTATGTAAATGAAGTAGGATATATTATTGACTCTACTATAAACCGTCCGTTAATAACACGTAAGGACCTAATTTCAATGAAAATTGTAAAAGTATATCCTGATACGGTAATGTGGATACGCGACTTTCAATACTCTTACAATGACCCAAAAATGCGTATGTACTTTTCACACCCCGGATTTACCAACTATCCAGTAGTTGGCGTAACATGGGAACAAGCACAAGCATTTTGTAGTTGGAGAACACAATTATTTAATAATTCTAATTCAATTGGTGGTCAGGATTATAGATTACCTACCGAAGCCGAATGGGAATATGCAGCACGTGGTACACGTCGTTTGGCTATGTTTCCTTGGGGTGGAAATTACCTTCGCGATTCAAAAGGATGTTATTTAGCCAATTTTAAACCTACTAGAGGTAGTTATACCGACGATACAGGCGCAACAACTATGAAAGTTGCTTCGTTTATGCCTAATGATTTTGGATTGTTCGATATGGCTGGTAATGTATCGGAATGGACATCAACTGCTTATATTAATGCTCAAAGTTCGTTGGTAGCCGATATGAATCCAAACTTCCAATACAGTGCAAAACAAGATGATTCGAATGTTTTAAAACGTAAAGTTATAAAAGGTGGATCGTGGAAAGATATAGGTTATTATCTGCAATGCGGTGTTCGTACGTATGAATACCAATATGAAAGTCGACCATATATTGGATTCCGTTGTGTACGCTCATTTAATGGCGATTAAAAAATTAGAATTAGAATAAAAATTTAGAACAAATAATATTTAGAAAACTAGATTATGTCAGAAAATCAAACAAAATTTGACGAAATATGGAATGCGCCAGGAATGAAGCGTTTCATTGGAATACTTTATAGCCTTGGAGCTTCAGTTGTAATTGTTGGTGCGATGGGTAAAATCCTTCATACTGAATGGGGTGGTTTTATGCTAGGAGTAGGTATGACTGTTGAAGCAGTTTTATTTGCTTTAGGTGCTTTTGACAAACCTCATAAAGATTATGACTGGAGTAAAGTATACGACTTTGAAGGCGAGAGTATTGCAAAAGCAGCTGTAAATACAAGTGCTCCTAAAGTAGGCTTGTCTTATTCAGCATCATTAAGCGACGATGATGTTAAAAAACTATCCGATGGTATTAAAAATTTATCAACTACAGCTACACAATTGTCGAGCATAGGAAATGTTGCAAAATCAACTGAGAATTTGGTTAAAAATATTGATACTGCTTCTGAAGCTACAGGTAAATTTATTGGATCGCAAGATGTATTAACTACTGCTTCGGCACGATTGGAAACTGCCTATAAGAGCATTGCTGATGGTATACAGGCTGTTGATAAAAACACTAAAGTGTATGCAGCTAAAGTTGACGATATAAATAAAAATTTAGCTTCGATAAATTCGATTTACGAAATTCAAATTAAGAATATTCAATCACAATCTGAAAGTTTAATCAAACAATCGGATACTTTACGTGCTCTGGACACAAACTTAGGTGCTGTAAATTCTGAACTTACAAAAATTAAAAATTCAACTGAGTTTGCTTCAGTTCAATCCGATTTATTTAAATCAGGTACTGAAAAACTAGCAAAACAAGTGAAAGACTTGAATCAAGTATATGGCAATATGCTAAATGCTTTAAACTAAAAGTTTAAATATTTCAAATACATTTGATAAAGAATGAGTGGAGCTAAAAACTGTCCGGAAACCCCGAGGCAAAAAATGATAGGAATGATGTATTTGGTGCTAACAGCTATGTTAGCATTGAATGTATCGAGCGATATATTAAATGGTTTTACGTTGGTCGACAACAGTTTACACACTTCAATTGAGACAGCTGAAAAAAGAAATACTGCTTTGTATGGTGATTTTGAAGAATTAAACCGAAAAAATCCTACAAAAGTTGGAGAATGGTTGACAAAAGCAAAATCTGTACAAAAAGAATCGGATGACTTGTTTAGTTATATTGAGAACTTTAAAGTTCAGGTAGTAAAAATCGCAGATAAAGACAAAGCTGACCCTAAAGCTCGAAAAATTGAAGGACGTGATAATCTGGATGCAGCTGGAATTTATGCTATTAACGGTGGGCATGGAAAAATATTAAAATCGAAAATTGACGATTATAGTAAAAAAATATTTGTTGCTTACGAAGGTAATACTCAAAAGCAAGAATTATATTCGAAAATTTTCTCTACAGAGCGTATGGCAATTGACAAAACTTGGGAATCGTCTATGTTTGAGTTAATGCCTGTATCGGCAGTAATTACTATGCTAACTAAATATCAAAACGATATACGCGCAGCCGAAGCCGAGCTTGTTCAATACTATAAAGGAATGACAGATGCCTCCGATTATCGTGTAAACCAAATTGATGCAATTGTAATTCCAGAATCGAAATTTGTATTTCTTGGTGATAAATATAAAGCTAAAATTGTTTTAGCTGCATATGATAAAACATTAAAACCAGATATCTTAGTTGGCGGATCAAGAATAAATGATGGTGAATATTCAGTTACAGCAAATAGTTTAGGGTTAAAGAAATTTAGCGGAGTTATTAAAGTTCAAGGCAGTGATGGTGTTAAACCTTATCCATTTGAATCAGAATATATGGTAAGCCAACCTTCAGCAACCATTTCAAACTCCGATTTAAATGTAGTTTATAGAGGTATTGTTAATAACTTTAGCGTATCGGTACCTGGTATTGCACCTGAGAACATTATACTGGCTGTTGCTGGAGGTAAATCAGTGCAAAGAGGACCTGGAAAATATGAAATATCAACAATGAGTGAGGGCGAGATAACTATTTCGGTTTCGGCCAAAGTTGATAAAGCTGTAAAAGCTATGGGCTCAGGTAAGTTTAGAATAAAAAAACTACCTAAACCAACTGCATATTTAGTTGATAAAGAAGGAAGTCAAACACAAGGTGGTTTAATGTCGTTGGATGAATTAAGAAGTGCCACGATGATAGCCAGTTATGGTAAAGATGAGCTTGTAAAAGCTAATTTCCGTATTGTTTCATTTACAATGATTGTAGACGGTTTACCAACTGCAAATGTAAGTGGCTCGAAACTTGATCAAAACTTTTTAAATAAACTTACAAAAGGCAGAAATCTAATTATCAGCAATATAGTTGCAATAGGTCCTGATGGTTATAATCAGAATCTTGGATCAATGGTCTTTAGATTAGCATAATTTTAATTCGTATAAGTTATGAAGAAATTCAATTTAGTTTACATTTTTGTGTGTGTTGCACTTAGTGTAATAAATGCTCAAAACAAAGAAGAGGTGTTGCCTTTTTTTGATAAAAGTGGTCGTGTAGCGCTTCAAACAACAGAAATGAAGTCGCTAGCAGATACCATTGCCGTAGTTAATCATCGTAGAGACGATATTGTATGGTCACGTATTGTATATCGTATTTTAGATATGCGCGAAAAACAAAACAGTCAGGTATATTTTCCAATTACTCCAACTGAAAAGTATAAAAGTCTATTTAGAGTAATTCTTGAAGCCACTGTGAATGATACACTTAAACCTTATGAAAAAAAGGAGTTTGATATTCAACCTTTTTGGGATAAGGAGCCAATTTGTAAAGACAAATTATCCGATTTTTATGTTATTTGCGATTGGGACTCAACAAATACCAAAATAAGAAAAACACCTTTAGTAGTTAATAATAAAATTACGAACAAGCCAGAAATTAGCAGTTATGCTTATGCTGATTATGCTGGTAAGCAATTAAAATATATTGTTCAAGAAATTGTTTTCTTCAATAAGCATTATTCGAAAATGTATACAAAGGTTATTGCAATAGCTCCAATATACATTTATAACGAAACTAATGTGACTAATATGAATGTATTGGGAACTAATAAAACTGGCGAAGGTATATGGAATTTCTTCCAAAATTCTGTAGTTTGTTGGTATTTGTATGATGAACTTCGTCCCTATTTGGCTAAACAACTAATTATTCCTAATGGCAATGAAAACCAACGTATTACATTCGATGATTTCTTTTCACAACGGTTGTATTACTCTTATTTGTTAGGCGATAGCAATATGTTTGATAAAATGTTTTTACAAACTTATAGCAATCCGGTAGATATTCGTCGTGAGCAACTCCGAATTGAATATGAACTTATGAATATTGAACAAGATATTTGGGAACAATAAAATCAATAAAAAAAGATTATCAAATTTTGATAATCTTTTTTTTTGCATATTGTACAAGTAGATTTCAATAAATTGCACTATCTTTGTACCCTAATTATTAGTTTAAGCTATTAATTAAAATTGGGGCTGTTTGGTTTTGACAGCAGGTAGAAAGGGTATGTAAGCATGTCGAGCATTGAGAAAACGGCTCGTAAATCTCGGTTCTTAAAATCATAACTGGCGAAGAAAACTACGCTCTTGCTGCTTAATCGAATCACAGTAGATTAGCTTAATTCAGGTACTAGGTACCAGAACGAGACATTTCCCAAAGGCCGTCGCTTCGAGGCCAATGAATCGGAAGTGTGGATAAATCGAAGATAGTTGCGCTTAGCCTTGGAGGCGCGATGAAACAAAAAGGATAAGGTGGCGATTGGTGGCTTCGGTCTTGTTGGCACTCGAAAACCTAAGCGAAGATAAACATGTAGAAAGCGTATTATTTCCTTGTTTGGACGAGGGTTCGACTCCCTCCAGCTCCACAAAAACTATTTCAATTTTGAGTAAAAGCCTGCAAAATCAATGATTTTCAGGCTTTTACATTTTTAGTGAATAGCAAAATATTCAATTAATATCAATCTTTAGGAGACCCATTTGGGTATCCATAGAAATAAAAGTTTCGGGTACCCCTCCAATTACGGACTTGGACCGTCAAATGTACTCGTCATGCTCTGCTCACAACAAAAAAGAGTTTTTTCCATTTCGGAAAAAACTCTTTTATTGTGCGCAGAATGAGACTCGAACTCACACACCGTAACCGGCACTACCCCCTCAAAGTAGCGTGTCTACCAATTTCACCATCTGCGCAATATTAATTATTAATACTTTTGTGCCCAAAACAAGACTCGAACTTGCACAGCCTTGCGGCCACTAGTCCCTGAAACTAGCGTGTCTACCAATTTCACCATTTGGGCAATGGATTTTTTTTGTACTTAGAGAAAAAAAGCGAAACTCGCCGTTCCGCTTAGTTGATTTTGATGTTTATGAGCGAAAAACGGGACTTCCCGATTCACCATCGGGATAAACTTCTCGTCCCGACATTTCGCTTAAAGAGCGAAAAACGGGACTCGAACCCGCGACCCCGACCTTGGCAAGGTCGTGCTCTACCAACTGAGCTATTTTCGCAAAATATTTAACAAAGCTATTCGCTAATAGCATACTGTTTTGCGGTGCAAAGATACTTTTTTTCTGAGAAATGAGCAATATAAAAAATAAAAAAAACAATCTTTTTTTTTCGTACCTTTGTGCCTCTATCTTTGAACGAACGAAATGAACGAAATAAGCAAAGCTGACAATAAAATACTTACCACAATACGGGCAAAGCTCAAAAAAGGAATTTCTGATTATCAATTAATTAATAACGAAGATCATATTTTGATTGGTCTTTCGGGTGGAAAAGATTCACTTGCTTTGGTACAATTACTTGGCGAGCGTATGCGAATATTTGTTCCAAAATTCAATGTCACTGCGGCTCATATTTCGGTCGAAAATATTTCGTATCATTCAGATATAGAATATCTTAAAAGCTTTTGTGAACAATACGGCATAGCATTTGTTCATAAAACTATACGATTCGACGAAAAAGAAGACTGTAGGAAGTCGGTTTGTTTTCTATGCTCTTGGCACAGGCGCAAAGCATTATTTGGTTTAGCAAAAGAACTTAATTGTAATAAACTAGCTTTAGGACATCATTTGGATGACATTACCGAAACATTGCTTTTGAATTTGGTGTATCAAGGTGCATTTGCAACCATGCCACCCAAACTAAAAATGGATAAATTCGATCTTACAATTATTCGTCCACTTTGTTTGATTTCCGAAAATGAAATGAAAGAGTTTGAACGAATTGGAAATTTCAAGAAACAAATCAAAAATTGTCCCTACGAAAAAGATTCGTCGCGCAAGAATGCAAAAAATTTAGTTTCGGAACTTGAAAAATGGAATCCTGATGTGCGTCAGAGCTTGTGGACGGCTATGCAAAATATAAAATTGGATTATTTACCAAAAAAATGAAAACCAAATTTTTATACATATTATTTGTCTTATTACATACAAGCATACATTTGTTTGCTGTAAAAGCTTATCCAGACCCCATTGTGGTTAAACAACCCGATGGCACATTCCTCACTATTAGATTAAAAGGTGATGAGTTTTTCAATTACACAACTACTGACGATGGTTATTTAATTCGTAAAAACGTTTCTGGAGTTTACAACTATGCAAAATGGGAAAATGGCACTTTTAAATTAACTAACCAAAAAGCTAACAACTTACAAAAACGTAGTAATGCAGAAAAAATTTTCATCAGTAATCTCGATAAAAATCCAAATTTCAGTACTACCCTTCAACAACGAAAAACACAAAAAGCAAGTCAAGTAATTACTCATACAAACATATCAAATCAATTTCCTGTAACTGGAAGTCCACGTTCGTTAGTAATTTTGGTTAACTTTAGCGATAAAAGTTACGTTACACCAAATGCTAAAAATGCATTCACTAATTTATTAAACCAAATAGGATATAGCACAAATGGAGGAACTGGCTCAGCTCGAGATTATTTTTTAGAGAGTTCTTTTGGACAGTTTTCGCCTCAATTTGATGTAGTTGGCCCTTATACTTTGCCAAATAACATGAGTTTTTATGGTAAAAATAATGGTTCGGGCGATGATGAAAACCCGCAACAAATGGTAATTGATGCATGTGCTGCTGCCGATGCTGCTGGTATTGATTTCAAACAGTATGATATTGACAATAATGGTATTGTAGATAATATATTTGTATATTATGCTGGAAACAACGAAGCAGAAGGAGCTAGTGACAACACAATATGGCCTCATAGATGGAGTTTATCAAATTTCAATACCAAGTTTGACGGTAAAACAATTTTCGATTATGCCTGTACATCTGAACTAAATGGTTCAAGTGGCTCGAACATGTGTGGAATTGGAACATTTACACATGAATTTGGACATGTTTTGGGCTTGGTGGATTATTATCATACAAGTGATAATAATAAAAAAACACTTGAAAACTGGAGTATAATGGATGGAGGGGCATACAATAATGTGGGACGAACACCACCTAGTTACTCAGCATTTGACCGTTTTTATTTGGGTTGGCTAACACCAATATTATTAACTAATGCACAAAATATTACTTTAACTCCAATAATCTCGAGTAACAAAGCTTTATTAATTGCCCAAAATTCAATTCATAATTTAAATGGAAGTAATCCAAATCCAACTGAGTTTTTTATTCTTGAAAACAGACTTAAAACTGGTTTTGACTCGTATTTGCCAGGCGAAGGAATGTTAATTTGGCACATTGATTATAATTACAGCGATTGGCAAAATAATAGTCCTAATAATTATTCAGGTACTTATCAAACCGAAAACAGTCATATGGGTGTATACCTACAACCGCTTGTTGGCAGTTCAACTACACCTGGAAATGCATTTACATCAGGTTCTTTTTATCCTACTCTTTGGAATGGCACAGATATAAATAAACCTATTACGGAAATAACAAAATATAACCAAGATATAAAATTCAAATTTAGAGGTGGTAGTTTTGAAATGCTTCCTCCTATTGCTAATGAAGCAACTGAACTGACTGCTAAAAGTTTTGTTGCTAATTGGAGTACCGTTGAAAATGCAACCAAATACTGGTTAACTGCTTACAGTTTAGCCGATGGCGAATCGACCGAAACCGAAGGGTTTGATACCGGACTTATATCAAACGGGGAATGGAGCACCACAGCAATAGCAGTAACTAGCTCAAAAAATTTTAGTGGGAAGTCAGTTCCAGCTATTCAGTTTCAATACAAAGATGAAAATATTAAAACGCTAAAATATCCACATAGCGTAAAGCAACTGAGCTTCTTTATAAAATCCATAGGTTCCGAGAGTGGTATTGTACAAGTAAAAGCTAGTAACGAATTGGGATGGGCAATAATTGACGAAATTACTTTAGATGCCAATTATTCAACTATTAAAAAATACGATTTTGCTATTGATAAAAATTACAATCAATTTATAATTAGCTATAAAACAGCACATAACAATGTAGCTATCGATGATATATCGGTTACTTACCCAGTTGCTATCGAGTATATTTGCAAAAGCAAGTTATTATTGAATAATACTGATACTTTGCGTAATTTAGTGTCTGCACGCCAACATTTCTACAAAGTAAAAGCAGGCGATTTATATGATAACATAACTGATTTTTCGAACCTGATGCCAGTGCAGCCTCTACCCTACCCTGATACACAAGTATTAAGAGTGGAACGATTACCAAACTCATCGGAAATACTTGTTTTTTTAGAAAACACGAACGATAATATATTAATTTACAATACAATAGGCAGATTAATTGCTTCAATTAAACCAACCGATTTAAAAGTTAATATTTCGAATTATCTCCACAAACATAACCTGTATATAATAATAGCAGGCGATAAACAAAACAAATTTGTTTATTAGAAATACACTAATTGATTTAATTTTTTAAAATGTTATCAGCTGATTCTCTTTCTGTTGAATTTAATGGAAAAACTCTTTTCCAGGACATTTCGTTTGTGATAAACGAAAAAGATCGTATTGCTTTAATGGGTAAAAATGGTGCAGGGAAATCTACACTGTTGAAAATTTTGGCCGGAGCACGTGAACCAAATCGTGGCAAAGTATCCTATCCCAAAGAAACAGTTGTGGCTTATTTACCTCAACATTTACTCACCGAAGATACACGTACTGTTTTCGAAGAGACGTCATTAGCATTTTCGGCTATTAATCAAATGGAAATTGAAATTGCAGCGCTCAACGAAGAACTTACAATCAGAACTGACTATGAATCTGAAAGTTACATGGAACTAATTGAGAAAGTTTCGGCCCTGAGTGAGCAGTTTTATAGTATTGAAGAGATTAACTTCGATGCCGATATTGAAAAAACATTACTTGGACTTGGTTTCTCGCGCGACGACTTTCAGCGTAAAACGTCCGAATTTAGTGGAGGTTGGCGTATGCG
>CAIWIS010000612.1 GCA_903912795.1 uncultured Bacteroidales bacterium | reverse complement strand
GGGTAGCTATTGCGTTTTTTAAAATTTAAAAAGTATAAAGCCAAATATTTTTATCCTTAAAAGCAGCTCACATCAATAGAAGTGAGCTGTTTTTAGGTTTAGCGATATTTTTTTGATAAAAAAGCTCTAAGTTTATTGGATTGATAAAAAATCAACTATTTTTGCTGAATATAAATCACAATTCTTTTTTCGATTTAAAAGATGAAAATCTAAAGTTATGAACAAAGCTGTTTTTTTAATTTTTAGTTGGCTTGTTTTTGCGTTTTCAATACAATCCCAAAATTTAGATTCTGCTTTAAATGTGCTCGATAGCTACCTCGGCGATTCGGAGCGTTATATTAAAGAAATGGAATCCAAAATTAGTTCATTGCATAATTCTGTCACAAAGCATTTTTCGCAACCGGATAAGCTCATTCAGGATTATACAGAACTTTACGACGAATATAAATCGTACAAATACGACTCAGCTTTTTATTATGCCTCCAAAACAAAAGAAATTGCAGCCATTTCGGGCGATGTAAACGAAGTAGCCAAATCGTCACTTCGTCTTATGTTCTGTTATCTATCTTCGGGTTTGTTCAAAGAATCATTCGATTTGTCCAACGAAATTGATATTTCGAAATGCGACACAGAAACATGCCTGATGTTTTATAAAACCATGGCTCGATTGTATTACGATATGGCCGATTATAATCGTGTGGAGCCCTTTCGCGAGAACTATATACGCAAAGGATTGTATTTTAGTAAAATGGCATTGAGTTTATTAATGCCTGAATCCAGTGAATATTTAAGTTCCATAGCGCTTTATAACCTCAAGTTAAAGGATTATCCCACAGCTATCGAAAACTTTAACAAGGCGTTGAAAAACAATAAAAATTACCGCGAAATAGCCATCAATGCTTCCAGTTTGGGCTATATTTACACGTTAACCAACGAGTACGACAAAGCCGCCATTAAAATTATTGACGCTGCCATTGCCGATATTCAATCGTCGACCAAAGAAACAGTTGCGCTACGCTTATTAGCCACGCTGCTATACGAGAAAAAACAAGACATTGACCGTGCATACAAATACATTAAAGTGGCTTTGGACGATGCGTCGGTATACAATGCCCGTCACCGAAAAATTGAAATAGGCCAGATTTTGCCAATTATTGAAAAGGAACGCATAACTACTGTTGAAGAACAACGAAACCTCCTGATTTGGCTGTTTTCGAGCGTATTTGTCTTGTTTGTTTTGTTCCTACTGTCAACAATTATTATTAACAAGCAATTGAAAAAAATAAAAATTGCCCGCCAAACCATCGAAGAACAGAACACAAAACTGCTCATTATCAATACAAAACTTACTGAAACAAATAGTATTAAAGATAAATACATTGGTAATTTTTTCTACAATATTTATCAAAATATCAGTAATTTAGAACACATTTATCGTTTAGTTAATAAAAAACTTTCTACTAAAAGCTTTGACGATCTGGCAAAATCGTTTAAACAATCGGACTTAGAACATGAGCGTGAAAATATGTACAAATCCTTCGACGAAACTTTCCTGAAATTGTTTCCTAATTTTATAGAAGAGTATGAGAAACTTTTTACAGGAGAAGAACTTGAACAGAGTCACAAGCATAGCAATACATTAAATATCGAAATGCGCATTTTTGCACTTATTCGTTTAGGAGTATACGAAAGTGAGAAAATATCAAAATTCCTGAATTACTCCGTACACACCATCAACACTTACAAAACCAAAGTAAAAAACAAATCATGGGTTCAAAACGAACAGTTCGAACATAAAATAATGGAGATTAAGTCGGTAAAAACAGATAGCTGAGAGAATAGCTTTACAGCAAAAAATAAATCAGTGTTTTGATTGAAAAATGTTGGTTGGAGTAGTCGATACTTCAACCAACATTTTTTATGCCCTTAAATTTCGCTTTATTTTGACCGAATTAGTAGATAATTGGATTATATATTTAGGTATTTATAAATACACTTATATATTGATATTCAGTTATATATGTATTTTTAAGTTCAATAATCATTATATATTTTCTATTCAAAATATTTTGCATTCGTAGTCCTATTATATTTGCATTACAGAAAGTCTAAAAATTAGTTTCATAAAAAAATCGATTCATGAAAAAAACACTACTTACATTTTTAATTGCTACCACTTTCCTTCAAACAAACGGGCAATCGCTTGTTCAAAAATTCTTTTTCGATTTTGGACTTGTGGCCGATTCTACAAAATACGATGCCGTTGGTAATAATGGCAATTATTGGAATAACTATACCGGCGTTGGTGCAAGTTTTCATTCGCGACCATTGGTTAATGCTTCGAACGTGATAAGCAACTATCATATAGCCATAACAAACACAACTGCCACTTGTGGATTTACCGGAACTAATGGACCAAATTTTGGGCCTTCAACCAACACTCCGGCTTTAGGTGAGTTAGGTATTGCTTCGGCCACAACATCGGCCATTTACGAAGCAAACCCGCCTTACACTTCAGGGCAACTTACTTTTAGTGGATTAAATACGGGTAAAGGTTACAAATTTCACATAGTTGGCAGTCGTGCTTCTGCTAGCGTGCGTGTAACCCGCTATACATTAAACGGCTTAGTAGGATACTCTTTTACCGACACACTTACAACAAGTGGCACTGCTATAGGAAATGGTGCGGGTGGAGTTACTTACAATAATTCGCGTGTTGTACAATCAACCCTGATTAAGCCAACTGCCGGAGGTACAATTACACTCGATATTGCCACAGTGAGTGGTGGCTTTTGTTATCTGAATTGCATGAAAATGGAAGAATATGATATTTCAACCGCTGTTGCAAAAACAGAAAACGATAATGTACAGCTATTCCCTAAGCTATCAGAAAATTGCGTAACAGTAATTGGAGCTAAAAAATCCATAGATGTTTATACAGTTTCGGGGATAAAAATTTCGAATCATAAAGTAACATATGAAACACGGATTAATACCAGTTCGTTTGCAAATGGAGTATATGTGTTGGTAATTGATGGAGAGAAGAGTTTTAAGTTTATTAAATAAAAAATCTCTCAATTAAAATCGGCATGTCATATTCATTAAAACGGATTATTTTTCTCACTTTTCTATTCTGTTTTACTTTTAATGTATTATCGCAACGTGGTTATTACGATGCACCTTACAAACGATACGAAGCCGATCAGGCAACATTAACGAATGCTGTCGTACTTTCAAAATCGTACAAACAGGCTGATTTACAAAGCGAAGCATCGGGTCAGGTTTGTGTTACCATGTCGGCAGCGAATGCTTCGGCTGAATGGACAATAACCGAAGCAGCCGATGGACTGGTGGTGCGTTACAGCGTACCCGATAGTCAGTCAGGTACAATGGGTGTTTACAACAACGGCACCAAAGTGGCTACGCTCAACCTCACATCCAATTGGTCGTGGGAGTACTTAGCCACCAATGGAAACCCGAACAATGTGAGTGTTGTGAATCCAAATCCCAAAATGCGGTTCGATGAGGTAAGAGTAAAATTAGCTACGAAAATTCCGACAGGTGGAAAACTAAAATTAATACGCGAAAGCGGAAATATAAGCCTTGACTTTGCCGAATTAGAAGCTGTGGCAATAGCAAAAACAGCACCAGCGGGGGCTGTAACGTATAGTGGTGATGGCAGTACGCTTCAAACATTTATTGATGGCAACGGTGGTAAAACAATTTTTTTACCGGCTGGCGTCTACAATGTGAACCGCAAACTTTGGTTTGGCGTAAATAATACGAAGTTGATAGGTGCGGGAATGTGGTACACGCAGGTAAATTTTACATACAACACAGCCAACGAAGGCGGTTTGTATGCCGATGCATCGGGTGTTAGTTTTTCCGATTTGTACCTCACAACGGTACGAAATTCGCGTACAAACTCGTACAAAGCCATAAACGGAGTGTTTACAGCCACTTCGGTCATCGAAAATATTTGGGCAGAGCATTTTGTGTGTGGAGCATGGATAGCGCAGTATTATTATTCAGGCATAACCAATGCCGACGGATTTGTAATAAAGCATTGCCGCTTTCGAAACAATTATGCTGATGGTGTCAATTTGTGTAAAGGAACGGCAAATGCAATTGTTGAACATTGTAGTTTTCGAAATAATGGCGATGATGATATGGCTATTTGGTCGGCCGATGGGCTGGAATGCCAAAACAATACATTTCGATACAATACATCCGAAAACTGCTGGCGGGCAGCTGGTTGTGCTATTTACGGTGGATTGAGTAACAAAGCTCACAATCTATTGATTCGGGATAATTTGGAAGTAGGTTTACGAGTGAATAACAGTTTTCCGGGCATTGCATTTAACACGGGCGGTTTACACCAATTTACCGACATAACAATCGAAAACTGCGGCACTATGAACGATTTGTTTAATACGCCGGTTGGGGCTATCGATTTGGTTTGCAATAATGTGGCCGGAACACGTATCAACAATGTGAAATTTGCAAATATTGATATTGTAAACTCAAAAAATGATGCTGTTTATATTCGAAAACATGCGGGAGATGGGTTTTACAATGTGGTATTCGAAAACATAAATGTGAATGGCACAGGTAAAGAATATCCAAATAATAATGCAACAAACAGTACAGCCAAGCGTGGTTATGGTCTTTTGTTTGCCGGAAATCCGGCCGGAAATGCCACTTATTGCGGTTTGTCATATTCAAACAGAGGAGGCGATGCGCTGACAGACACAAATACAACAGCAAAAGGCTCGTTGGTTTGGACAGCTTTAACGGGGTGTTTAACTACCAATGAATTGATACAGGATGAAATTAAAGCAAACGTTTATTTATTCAATAACAACATAATAATCAACAAACTAACTGAAAATGACATTGTAAAGATATACAATGCAACAGGACAATTAATACAACAAGTTAAATCGACAAGTACAAATATAATTGCGAAAAATCTATCATCCGGAATTTATATAGTATCAGTAAATGAGGCGAAAGCTGTAAAAATAATTTTAAACGAATAACAATTAATCTTATAATCAACAAAAAATGAAAGCAATTACAAAAATCGTATTCGTAACAGTCATGTTATGTTTATCGTTGGGAGCTAAGGCGGTTGCAATTACCAATCCGGTCATCACACTTAACCCAACTTCAATAGTATTGAATCAATCGAACACATGGACATTTGATTTTACCAGCAGTAGCTTAACAGGCTCCGAAAATCTGGTAATCTATTTTTGGCAACCTGCAGTTCACGCTTCGGTAGCTTTAATAAATCTCGGTGGGAAAAAGTGGTCGTTTACTTTTACACCAACTACATTTTTTGGATTAACACAAGCTGAAATTGCAGCTGATTTGGATCAGTTTTGGTTCAATATTCAGGATGGAGCTGGAGGTCAAACCGGATCTTTACATACTACTTTTGCTACACCAGTTGCAACAACTGCCCCGGTTTCAATCGTTAGTAATCCATTGGGTACTTACGCTTTGGATCAATCTGTAACATGGACTTTCGACTTAACAGGTTCAGGGTTTAAAGCAGGACAAGATGTTTATATGTATGCATGGTCTCCAACCAACCCAGATCCTACTTACTCAAACTCAACTGCTGTATCAAAACTAACCTATGTAAGTGGAATGGTATGGTCGAAAACACTTACACCCACAACATATTTTACGCAAACAGTGGAACAGATTCAGGCATCGGCGGGTTTTTGGATGAAATTAAAAGATCAGACAGGTAAAATTGAAACCGCTGTATTTACTGTTTTACAAACCATAAAAGGTACTTCAACTATATCAGTTTCCGGAACAAGTAGTTTAACCTATTCCGGTTCACCTCAAGGCCCTGAAACTGTTAACTTAACAGGCTCAGCAGGAACAGTTACCTTAGCTTATTCAGGAACAGGTGCTACGAGCTATGGCCCAACAGCTACAAAACCAACAAATGCAGGTACATATCAGGTAGTTGCCTCAGTTACAGCAGATGCCAGCTACAATGCAGCTACATCGAGTGCGCTGGCATTTACAATTGCAAAAGCCACACAGACAATCACATTCGGAACTTTGAGTGCAAAAACAGATGTTGATGCAGCATTTAATCTGAATGCCTCAGCAAATTCAGTTTTAGCAGTTTCTTATGTCAGTTCTAATCAGGCGGTAGCAACTGTTTCGGGCAGTACAGTTACAATAATCAACGAGGGCACAACTACAATTACTGCTTCGCAGGCCGGAAATTCGAATTATGAAGCGGCCGCATCTGTTGCTCAGACTTTGACTGTAACTACTCCGGCTGATTTTACTTTGCGGAAAACAATGTTAATTGATTTTGGGTCAACGTATGCTTCAACAACAGCACCTGATGCAAATGGAAATTATTGGAACAATATAAACACTTTTAATGCTAATGATAATTTTGCATTGGTAGATAAAACGAATGCTTCAACGGGTAGTAATTTATTTTTAATAAATACCTTTGGCCAAAGCGGTGGCGCTGGTAATGGTTTATCTACTCCTGAAGTTGGTCAGTTAAACGAACTGGCTATTGCCTCGGCAACAGGTGATTATTTTTATACTGGCACAAGCGCAAGCTTTAAATTGACAGGATTAAATCCATCCAAACGATATAAGTTTTATATTTTTGGAAGTAGAGTAGACGCTGCAACCCGTCAAACAAAATTCTCATTTACAGGAAAAAACGCTACAGCTGTTGAAGGTACACTTACTACTTCGGGTACAGGCATCGGACTTGTAAGTGCCGTGGCATATAATGGAAATACAGCTAACTTAGTTACAACTTCAAAATTGAAAGCAAGTGATGCTGGTGAAATGTTGATTAATGTACTTAAACTTGCGGGAGCAAATGCGCATATTAATGTTATGAAGGTTGAAGAGTATCAACAAGCTTCTACATGGAGCGGTACTGGTAACTGGAGTGATGCCAATTGGACAAGCACACCCGGAAATAGCGCCGAAGTAACCGTTTCGAGTGGTGAACTTACAATTAACCAAAGTGCAAGTATTGATAAAATTACCCTTGCTCCCGGAGCTAAACTTACCCTTGGCAATGGCAACACACTTACTACCACCAACGGCGTTACCTTACAAAGCGATGCTACCGGTTCAGCTACATTTGTGGACACCAATAACAGCTCGCCACAGGCTGTAAGCGGCACTGTTCAGCAATATCTTACTGCTGCACGTAACTGGTACACAACCAGCCCCATAGCAGCAGGAACAGCTGCTGGTTTGAATTTAGGCACATCGGTACAAAGTTATTCCGAAAGTGCTAAGGCTTGGTCGATTTTAACCGGAAGCGATGCATTGGTTGCCGGAAAAGGGTATGTGTCGGTAACAGGAGTTGGAACAGGCACCACAGGAACACTTAGTTTTAATGGGACACTCAATACCGGAACAATTTCGGTAGCAGTAACTCGCACAGGAACTGATAAGGCTGGTTTTAATTTAGTAGCAAATCCTTATCCTTCGTATTTGGACTGGAGTTTGGTAACTGCTGACCCATTAAATGCTAACATTGGAACTACAATGTGGTTTCGCACCAAAACAGCAGGTAATTTATACACCTTCTCAACCTACAACAGCACGGGAAATGTAGCTACTGCTAATAGTGCCACTACTACTATTTCGAAGTTTATTCCTCCTATGCAGGCGTTCTGGGTACGCGTGAACGTTGGCACTGCTTCAACAAATCTGACGTTGAAAAACACCATGCGCGCTCACAAAGATGACAATGGCAATACGATTAAAGCACCCCGATTGGACAATCAACAATTGGTACGTTTGCAAGTGTCCAACGGAACAAACTCCGACGAAGCGGTGGTTTATTTCAATGTCAATGCGCAAAATACATTCGACAACTACGATTCTCAAAAACTGTTTAACAACAATGCACAACAGCCAGAGATTTTCACAATGGCGGGAGGCGAACAGTTAGTTATTAACGGTTTGAACGAACTAACATCAAACACCGAAATTCCATTGGGTTTCAGTACATCTACAGCTAATAACTTTACATTGTCCACTACTGAGTTGAAAAACTTGAATGGCACTAAAGTGATACTGATTGACAAACAAAATCCAGCTGTGGAAACTGTACTCAGCGAAGGTGCTGTTTACAACTTTAGTTCACAGATTACTATTCCAACAGCGGACCGTTTCAGTTTGCTATTCCGCGCCCCTGGCGTAACAACCAATCTGAAAAACACGAGCAAGCTCAATGCACAAGTATTTGTAAATGCAACTAATCAGATTACAATTGTTGGAGCCGAAAAAGCGATTTACGGTATTTATAATGCAGTGGGACAACTAATTGAAAACGGTATTTTGAAAAATAAAATACAAATTGTAAACTGTAAACTGCAAATAGGTGTTTATGTAGTAAAAGTGGATAATAATTCAACAAGAGTAATTATTAAATAAGACTGAACCACAAAGAACACGAAGAAGACACAAAAAGCACAAAGCTTTGAGAATAAACTCTGTGTACTTTGTGGTTAAAAAAAATGAATATCATGGAAAACAAAAAATCATACATTTCACCTCAAATTGAGCTTGTTGAATTGGATAACGAAATCTCGCTTGCATTGGAATCAACACCGCCTGCCGGACCTTCTGAAACAAGAAACCACATTTCAACGGATTCGTTTTCAGGCAGTCCGTTTATGGCTTGATTAATAATATATTGCAAAATAAATATAATGAAAATCGGTAAAATATTTTATACGATAGCGCTATTCATGTCTTCTGTTTTGTGGACAAATGCAGCTACCATCGCCACTCCAACTATTTCGATAAACCCAACGGCAGTTGCTTTGAGTCAGTCCAATACCTGGACATTCGACTTTAGCACAAGTACATTAACAGGCTCGGAAAACCTTGTCATTTACTTTTGGCAACCTACAACACATGCATCTGTTCCACTAACCAAATTGGGTAATAAAAAATGGTCGTTGACGTTTACACCTACTACTTTTTTTGGACTTACATCCTCACAGATTGCTACCAATATTAATCAGTTTTATTATAATATTCAGGATGGTGTAGGTGGCGTTACCGGAACATTACACACTACGTTTACTACACCTGTGTCTACAATAACTCCGGCAAGTATCAGCAATACTCCTTCGGGAACTTATCTGTTGGATCAGCCGGTAACATGGACTTTCGACCTTGCAGGTTCCGGATTTACTGCCGGACAAGACTTGTACATGTGGGCATGGTCTCCATCAAATCCCGATACCGGAAACTACAACAATTCGTCGGCATTTAGCAAACTGACCTATGTGAGTGGAATGATTTGGTTCATAACGCTTACACCTACACAATATTTCAGTAAAACAGTTTCCGAAATTCAAACCGCAGGGTTTTGGATGAAACTAAAAGATAAAACCGGTAAAATTGAAACCGGCACTTTTAGTGTTCCTTTTTCCGATGCGCCTGTTAATGCCACTTCCATCGAAATTTCGGGCAGCAATATCACTTCTTCAGGAGCTACATCCCAATTATCAGTTATTTATACGCCTGCCAACGCCACTCCTCACACTATAAACTGGTCAGTGGACGATAGCAGCATTGCAACAATTAGTAGTGGCGGATTGCTTACTCCCAAAAAGAATGGCGTGGTAACGGTTAACGCTTCGTTTATCCAAAACACACAAACCATAAGCGCATCCAAACAAATTTCCATAAGCAATCAGATTACCGAATTGTACTTAACCGGCTTGGCTACGCAAGCTGGTACAAACGCAGCAAATGCACTGACTCTTACACAAGTAATGGGCAGTACCAACGATTATGTAACAGGACTTTTCGAAATAAATACAACGCTAAGTGCCGCAGGGACACTTCAGTTTATATCTTCAAAAACCGACCAAAATCCATTGGTTTACGGCATGGGTGCAAGTGCGGGTACGATTACTCAAAATGGCACTGAAATTACTCCCGCTGTTTCGGGCGAAGTGCTTATCCGAGTAAATTTAGCTACAAGCACCTATAAAATTTATCCAATAAATCCTTTGCGCATTTCTCAAATGGGCTCGTCAGTTTCGTACGGTTGGGGAGCTACCAATAATCAGGGCTATTCTTACAGATACAATCAGTTATTGTCCGAACGATTTGCTGTAAATAAAGGATTAAACTGGTCTATTTCAAATATTTCAATAGGTGGAAATGCCACTCCCGACTTGCTCAATCGGTGGGAATCGGATTTATTAAACGACAACAGCAAATACGTGGTATATGCACTCTCGCTTGGTAACGAAGGTATTATTGGTGGTGGTCAACCCAAATTCGACCAGTTTAAGAACAATATGTTGTTACTTATAAACAAAGCACGTGCAGCAGGTAAAATACCAATTGTAGCTAATTGTTATGCTAATGGTGGATACACAGCTACTGAATATAATTTCGTCAACCAAATGAACCAGTTAATTCACCAGTGGGATGTGCCAAGTTATAACTTTCTGGGTGCCGACGACGACGAAACAGGGAAATGGGTAACGGGTTATGTCCTAGATGCTGCTCACCCCAATACCGACGGACATATAGAGTTTTTCCTTACCATTGTACCTTCACTTTTCGATGCTCTAGCAGCTGGAAAGCCTCAACCTGTAAAGCAAAATGGAAATTCATGGTTAAGTGTTGGTACATCGGTTACTTCGGATAATTTCAAAATTACACCCGAAAACACACTACATTCGTTTACTCAGGTAATTGATGTGCGAACCACTACTGCTGGCGTAATTGCCACATTTACAAGCAATAATGTGCAGGGCGTTTTACGGATTGAAGCAAATGGAATGTTATCATATACATCGCCTTTAGGAACTACAGTTACAAACTCAACTGCCGTTAATGATGGACAATGGCATAAAATTACGCTAACACATTATTACGCTTTAGGAAAAACAAATCTCTATGCCGACAATACACAGGTTGGTTCGGTAAATGAAAAACTAATACCGACAGCATTTAACATTAACACGGATGCAGCTCCAGCATCTATCGATTATCGCGATTGGATGCTTTATCGATCAGGCATGAACAGCGTTGAAATTAATGCATTAAACGCTGGTAAAATGCTGAAATCGAGTTTGGAAATCTATTCTCCACTCGATGGACAACAACTTATTTCGACCGATACATTGGTAAATCAGGCTCAAAGCACCAATAAAATTCAACGGATTAAAACAGTTAGTGGAAATGTGTCAATTCACCAAGAACGAGTTGAAATTTGTCCTAATCCTGTAAAAGATTATTTGAAATTCAGTGGTTTAGATGCCAATTCTGTATACGAATGTTCAGTTTATTCCATCGATGGAAAGTCAATATATGAAAAATCGACTTTGATTAATAAAAGTTTACATGTAGCGTCGCTCAAATCAGGGGTGTATATTCTTCATTTGAAAAATAAAATGACTCAAGATAGTTTGAAAATCAATTTTGTAAAAGAATAAGAGAATATACATTTTATTTCAACCATTTATCCAACCAGCCAATAAATGTACGTTGCCAAAGCACGCCGTTTTGGGGTTTGAGCACCCAGTGGTTTTCGTCCGGGAAAATGAGCATTTCGGCTGGCACACCACGCAATACAGCTGCATTGAAAGCTGCCATACCTTGCGATGCCAAAATGCGGTAGTCTTTTTCGCCATGAATAACTAAAATTGGCGTATCCCATTTGTCAACAAATAAATGTGGCGAATTAGCGTACGAATTTTGAACCGTCTTATTATCTTTTTCCCAATAAGCACCACCCAAATCCCAATTCACAAACCACATTTCTTCTGTTTCCAAATATTGCTGTGGCAGGTTAAACATGCCGTCGTGGGCAATAAAGGCTTTAAAGCGTTTATTGTGATGACCTGCCAGCCAATAGGCAGAATAACCACCATAACTGGCACCCACACAGCCTAGTTTATCTTTATTTACATAAGGTTCTTTTGCCACAGCGTCGATTGCCGACAAGTAATCTTTCATGTTTTGCCCACCATAGTCGCCACTGATTTGCGCCAACCATTCGCCGCCAAAACCAGGTAAACCACGGCGATTTGGAGCAACAATAATATAATCGTTGGCAGCCATAATCTGAAAATTCCAGCGATACGACCAAAACTGACTTACAGCCGATTGCGGTCCACCCTGACAATAAAGTAAGGTTGGATATTTCTTGTTTGGGTCAAATTTAGGAGGATAAATAACCCATACCAACATTTGTTTGTTATCGGTAGTTGTAACCCAACGCTCTTCTACCTTGCCCATGTCAAGTTTACCCAGCAAATCCTTGTTTTCGAACGAAAGTTCTGTGGCTTCGCCATTTTGTATGTTCACCGAGTAAATTTCGTTGGGTTTGCTCATGGAATGCTTCAAAGCCAACAGTTTATCGCCAGCAGGCACTACGGCTTCGTAATCGTGCTGTCCTTTGGTGATTTGCGTTATTTTATTTTCCAACACATCGGCCCTATAAATTTGTGTTAGAGCATGCCAAACACTTGTAAAATAAATGGATTTGCTATCGGCAGTCCATTGCAATCCTTCCGAATTTTGATCAAAGTTAGCCGATAAATCGTTTTTTTCGCCAGTAACCAAATTCATTACAAACAAGCGGTTTTTGTCCGATTCGCAACCATCATGCTCCATACTTTCCCAAGCTAACCATTTGCCATCGGGCGAAAACGAAGGGTTAATATCGTAGCCCATCATGCCTTCGGTCTTATTTTCGGTTTTGCCCGTAGCAATGTCGTAAAAGTAAATGTCCGAATTGGTTGAAATGGCATAAGCCTTGCCTGTTTTTTTTCGGCTAGTATAGGCTATCGTTTTCCCATCCGGACTCCATGCTAGTTGCTCGACACCTCCAAAAGGCTTCATCGGACTTTCGAATGGTTCGCCATCTAGTAAATCTTTTTCAACAGTTATTTTTGAATTCTCAAAATTGGCAATAAATGGATGTGGAATAGTCTGCACCCACTCATCCCAATGTTTGTACATCAAATCATTTACAATAATCCCACTCGTTTTTGGCAAATCAGGATGTTTGTCAACAGTTCGTTCGCCGTATTTTACGTCGGCTACAAAAAGTAGTTTTGTTTCATCAGGCGAAAAAGCAAAATCGTTGATACCACCTTCGCGTTCGGTTATTTGTTTACGGTCGGAACCATCGGCATTCATAATCCAAAGTTGCATGGAGCCAGACTCAGCCGATAGGAAAGCGATACGTTTATTATCGTTCATCCACTTAGCCGAAGCTTCGCGAGTGGTCGTTTCGGTAATTTGTTTTTTATCCGAACCATCGGCATTCATTACAAACAGTTCAGAGTTGCCTTTGTCCTCAGCTATAGAATAATAGGACACCGAATAAAGCACTTTTTTAGTATTGGGCGAAACTTGCAAACCTCCTACTCTACCAAAAGCCCAAAGCACTTCGGGAGTCATTCGTCCATTTTTAACTTCGGGATTCTGCTTGCCAATAATTTGGTCATCGTTTTTCGAAACACACGACGATGCTATTACCGCCACTGCCATAAGCGTTGATTTTATAAGTTTGTTTCTCATCTGGTTATAATTGTCTTTAAATCTTTAACAATTTATTATTGAAATGGTTGAAACACAAAAGTAGTTTTTTTTGTATGAAAATACAAATTATACTATTCCCTGATTACAATAAACCAAAAGTATAACCCTTGCTAATCCAAAAATCGAGAGCCAATGGCAACACTGTTAGCATGTTATCGGCTGCTTTTACCGAATCATGAAAAACAACTATTGATCCGCTACGAACATTGTTTGTAATATTGCTCAGGACTTGCTCGGGTGTAAGTTTTTGGTTGTAATCGTGCGTAATAACATCCCACATTACGAGTTGATAATCATTTTTCAACAATTTTATTTGCTTTGCTGAAATTTGCCCATGTGGTGGACGAAATAAATCGCTATCAATAAATTGGGCTGCTTTTTGTACGTTCAACAAGTAATCCGCTGAATTACAACTAAATCCTTTTAGATGATTGTACGTGTGATTTCCTGTTTTGTGACCTTGTTGAAGAATTTCGTTATATATGTCGGGATGTTTTGAAACATTTTCGCCAACACAAAAAAAAGTAGCTTTCCAGTTGTATTGATCCAAAATAGCGAGAACGGCAGGTGTTATATCGGGCACAGGCCCATCATCAAAAGTGAGATAAATCACTTTCGATGATGTTTTTTTGCGCCATATTATATTTCTGCCAACTAAAGGACGAAAAAATCGAGGAAACTGCAAATTCATTACAAATCAGCACCAGCTCCTTTGGTATAACCCATATAAACTGGTAAGTATTTATCCAAAATACGTTTTTGTTTTTCCTGATCACAAATACGTAAAACCTGATTTAATACAGCCATATTATGACTAACTCTATTGGCTACGCTATTACGTTGTGACGAATTTAAGCTCATATACCAGTTTAAATTTTCAACTGCTCCTTTAGCCACAGCCTCCATTATTTCATCGCCTTTTTGACTTTCGCCCAATTTGTAGTAATACTCAGCTAACATGGTCGAAATATAATCGTGAGGAACAGTGTTTCCAGGAATCATTTTCTGACAATAATCCAACGCTTTCAATGCTTTTGCCGAGTCTCCTTCGTTGTACAATGCACCAATAAGTTGCGAGAACATCATTCGATGTGTACGACACATACGCATTGTATTTTCGTCGATATACACTTTTGGATCACCAATGTTACCATAACGGAATTTAGTCATCATGTTTTCGTACATTTCCTTGGTATTTACAGAAGATCCTGCACCTTTTTGGCCTACAGGTAAAATCTGATAAGCCAAACCAGTGAGTTCAAAATGATCACTTAATCCTAAATAATAATCGTCGCCAACTGTTACAGCAAAGTAAATTGGTCGTTTCCAATTATTGGTACGAAGCATTTCAAGTATCATCAACTCACTTTTTGTAAGTCGGCGTTGCGTTAAATCAATATTAATCTGTGGAATGATTTCGGCAGCACGAGTAGCAGGTAAAGTACCCGTTTGAAGCACTTGATTAGGATCAACAGGCAAAAACAATTGTTTAGTTGGAATAAATCCATCACCTTCCACATCTTTAAACTGTCCACGTTTCAATAGAAAATCATAAGCTACATTCAAATCAAGTGGCTCTTTTATTTGCTCTTCTACCCATACCACTTCATTTTTGCCTGTAACATATTCGGCGGGTGTCCACGAAATAGGCAGTGGAGCCGATTCGTATGCACCGCGTTTCATTTGGTCGATATACCAATCGGTTTGCAAATAACTCAGGTTACAAACGCGAACGTCGGTACGGTTACCTTCCACCTCTTGATTGTACCAAAGCGGGAACGTGTCATTATCGCCATTTGAAAAAATAATGGCGTTTGGTTTTATCGAAGCCAGGTAATTACCTCCAAAATCACGTGCCACATAGCGGTTAGCTCTATTATGATCATCCCAGTTTTCGGAAGCCATTAATGCAGGCACTCCCAAAGCGGCTATTGCAACTATTCCTGCAGCTAGTGTTTTTGGAATGTATTTATCAATCATTTTAATAATGCCCAATACCCCTAGACCTATCCAGATAGAGAAGGCATAAAACGAACCTGCGTAGGCATAATCTCGTTCGCGTGGTTGATAAGGCGTTTGATTTAGATAAACTACAATTGCTAAACCAGTTAACACAAAAAGGAGCGCAGTAACCCAAAAACTATGACGACCTTCTTTGCCTCCATAAAATTGGAATACTATACCAAATATACCAAGTAAAATTGGTAGTAAATAATACTTATTGCGTCCTTTGTTATCAGCCAATTCCGAAGGCAAATTGGTTTGATCGCCAACCAAGTAATTATCTATAAAATTGAAACCCGTTATCCAATTTCCTCTATCAATCTCACCATGACCTTGAATGTCATTCTGACGTCCAGAGAAATTCCACATAAAATAACGCATATACATAAAACGAATCTGATAATCGAAGAAAAATTGCAGATTTTCGCCAAAAGTAGGCTTGTTTTCAGTTTTCTGTTGCCCACAATAATCGTAAGTGATGGGGGTTCCTGTAATATCAGCCCATTGTTTATAGGCATCAATATGCGATTGTTGGGTACTATACAAACGTGGAAAAAGCATATTAAAGCGCTCATCCATTACGTAATCAGTTTTATAACCAGTCAACAAATAAGCATCTTTGTCATTAGGAGATGTTTTTGGTTTGGGTGTATATTGTGCTTCTCCTCTTTTCTCTTCAGGAATACAGTTATTTCCTTCCACACGCAATTTTACAGGAGCATTATAAACAGGGCCGTACATTAATGGACGATCACCATATTGCTCACGATTGAGATAATATTTTAGTGCAAAAACATTATCAGGTGAGTTTTGATCCATAGGTGGATTAGCAGCCGAACGTATAACAATGATTGAATATGAAGAATAACCAATAAGAATCACTGTTATCATGGCTAAAGCGGTATTTAACCAACGACCATTGATAACGCTTTTTTTGAAATAAAATACGGCTGCCATACCAGCAATGATAAGAATGCCTAAAAACACATGAGCACCAAAAAACGGAATTCCAACCAAAGCAATAGCTAGTATAAATGAAATGGCTGTTCGTACATAACTTTTATTGACGTATGATTCGTAAAGTGCCCACGCTAAAGTTGCAATCAATAAAAGGATATATATAAATAAACCTGTATTGAAAGCCATACCGAGTGTGTTTACAAAAAACAATTCGAACCAGCAAGCTACTTCAACAAATCCTGGAATAATTCCATACAAAACTACTCCTAGAGCAACTCCCGAAACCAACATGGCTGTGAGAACTCCTTTGGTTGAAGGTTTATAATTGCGGAAATAATACACCAATACGATTGCTGGAATTGCCAACAAGTTAAGTAAGTGAACACCAATAGATAGACCCATTAAATAGGCTATTAAAATCAACCAACGATCCGAACCATCGCGATCAGCAACGCGTTCCCATTTAAGAATAGCCCAAAAAACGATGGCTGTAAATAAGGACGAATAGGCATATACTTCACCTTCCACAGCCGAAAACCAGAAAGTATCCGAGAATGTGTAAACCAATGCTCCAACTAATCCTGAACCTAAAATTCCAATTATATTGGCTGTTGTATATTTTTCTTCAGTTTTTGCAACAACTTTTCGTGCTAAATGTGTAATGGTCCAGAATAAAAACAAAATGGTAAATGCACTACAAAGTGCCGACAATGCATTAATCATAAGTGCTACTTGCGTAGGATCCGACGCAAAAAGAGAGAAAAATCGACCTGTGAGCATAAAGAATGGTGCTCCCGGTGGGTGACCTACATCCAGTTTGTAAGCTGTAGAAATAAACTCGCCACAATCCCAGAAGCTCGCTGTAGGCTCCATAGTAGTTAAATAAGTGGCAGCGGCAATTGCAAATGCAAGCCAGCCAAAAACATTGTTCAGAAATCTGAAGTTTCTCATAAAAATTTAAATTGTTTCGTGTTAAACAAAAAAAGCCACCAAAGATACAAAGAATATTCAGCATTTTGAAAGTAGCGACTGTATTTTAGTTAAAATTAATTCGTTACAAAATAAAATTGATTTTTTTTCAATTTTTAGCTGTTACAAATTGTAGTTAAAGATTTGTATTTATGATGAAAATCAAATTTGCATCTGTTTTTTTTTGACAACTTATAATCAAGCCGACAGAAAATGCATTAAATGCCCAATTAACAAACAGTTAATGCATCATTGCATGTTTGCATTGCTAAATAATTATGTCTACATTTGTCCAAATAAAGCAAACATTTTTAGCATGGAATCTATTGCATCATTCGCAAATCTAACATCGCATCTTTCGCAAGTAAATTGCCGAAAGCGAATGGCAGTAGCCAATGCAGTTGATTCGCATACGCTCGAAGCCGTGTTGCAAGCTGTTGAAAGTGGTATAGTTGAAGCGTACCTCATTGGTGATGTAGCATCTATTGAGTCGCCTGAACTTTTTGAACACAATCCATCGCCATTTATACATATCATAGATAAGCCCGATGTGGTTGAAGCTACGCTGGAAGCTGTACGTATGGTTAAAAGTGGCGAAGCCGATATCCTGATGAAAGGCTTAGTGAACACGGATATTTTGTTACGTGCTATTTTAGATAAAGAAAAAGGATTGCTGCCTGCCGGTAAAGTTTTGTCGTACACTGCTGCATTGGAAATTCCCAAGTATCATAAATTGCTATTTTTTACCGATCCGGTTGTTATCCCTTCGCCAAACTTGGTGCAGCGCACTGCAATGATTAATTACAGCATTGAAACAGCTCGGAAATTCGGGATTTTGAAACCAAAAATTGCCCTCATTCATGCCACCGAAGTTGCTAATCCAAAAATTCAGTATATGCAGGATTATATGGATATTAAGGAAGAATGGCGCAATGGTATGTTTGGCGATGTGATACTGGATGGTCCTTTGGATATTTTTTTGGCGCTCGACAAAGAACGTGGAAGCATAAAAAATGTGCCTACACCGGTGCTAGGCGATGCCGATATTCTGATTTTTCCAAATTTTGAATGTGCCAACACGTTTTACAAAGGTTTATCACTATTTGCCGATGCCGAAATGGCCGGATTATTGCAAGGCACCGATAAGCCTGTGGTGTTAACTTCGCGCAGCGAAAGCATTCAATCTAAATTTTACAGCATTGCAATGGCCTGTGTGTTGGCATAATTGTTTTATGTTTAGCGTTTCGGGTTATTCGAAAAATTTATTATTTTTGCAAAATTATATTCATATCAATTAAACATATTATTTTTACCCGATGATAAAAAAAACAATTTTCATTACCACATTATTATTTTCGTGGGCTTACGGTTTTTCGTGTACCAATTTCCTAGCTGGTAAATATGCCACTACCGATGGGTCGACACTGATAAGTTATTCGGCCGATTCTTATTTCTTGTTTGGTGCCTTATACCATTATCCAGCAGCTACTTATCCTGCAGGCACCCTGCTCGACATTCACGACTGGGACTCTGGCAAATATTTGGGAAAAATAAAACAAGTGGAAAAAACTTATTCGGTCATAGGTAATATGAACGAACATCAATTATCGATAGGCGAAACTACTTATGGCGGACGAGAAGAGTTGGTGGATACAACTGGCTTAATTGATTACGGAAGCTTAATTTACATTGCTTTGCAACGCGCTAAAACTGCCCGCGAAGCTATTAAAGTTATGACCGACCTTGTTGCTGAATATGGCTATTACAGCTCGGGTGAGTCGTTTTCGATTGCTGACCCCAACGAAGTTTGGATTATGGAAATGATAGGAAAAGGACCACGCAACAAAGGTGCTGTTTGGGTAGCTCAACGCATTCCCGACGATTGTGTTTCGGGACATGCCAATCAGGCGCGCATTACTACCTTCCCCTTCGACGATAAAAACAATTGCCTATATGCCGAAGATGTGATACTTTTTGCCCGTGAAAAAGGTTACTTTAAAGGTCGCAACTCTGAATTTAGTTTCTCGGATGTGTATGCACCGCTCGATTACAGCGCGTTACGTATTTGCGAAGCACGCGTATGGAGCTTTTTCCGCCAGGTAGACCCAGCCATGAACAAATACATTAGCTATGTAAAAGGCGAAACCAAAGAGCGCATGCCACTTTGGATTAAACCAACCTTTAAAGTTGATGCGCAAAAAATGAAAGAATACATGCGTAACCAATACGAAGGAACTGAATTTGATATGACAAAAGGAGTTTGTGCTGCTCCATTCGGCAGTAAACTGCGTCATAGTCCACTTGGTTTTAAAGTTGACAGTGTGGAATATATGCACGAACGCCCAGTAGCAACTCAGCAATCGGGTTTTGTTTTTGTATCGCAAATGCGGAGCTGGCTACCTAACTATATTGGTGGTATTCATTGGTTTGGGGTCGACGATGCGGCTAGCAATATCCTTGTGCCTATGTATTGTGGCATAAACAACGTACCGAATTGTTATAGTGCCAAAAACGGACATCTCTTGGAATATTCACCTACTTCGGCTTTTTGGATTTACAATCAGGTTGCCAATTTTGCATACGGCAAATACAGTTATATGATGAAAGACATTAAATTGGTACAAACACAATGGGAATCGGATTTTCAGAAATTTGTACCTGCGGTTGATAAAGCAGCTGTTAACATGTCCGAAGCCGATGCTCGTAATTTCCTTACTTCATTCAGTCATACACAAGCCGAAAACTCAACAGCAGCATGGAAAAAACTAGGAGAATACTTACTTGTAAAATACATGGATGGCAATATCAAGAAAGAGAAAGACGGCAAATTTGTGCAAAATGAATTTCACATTCCTCCTGGCATTATACGCGCTGGTTATTCCGACGAAATACTACGCCAAATTGTAAAAGAAAACCCAGGACAACGCGTAAAAACAGAAGAGGAAATTAAGAACAGAAAATAATTAAGTAGAGATTATTCATTAAAATTAAGTGTTTTATTTCTAAACAAGGTATTGAAAAACAAAGTAATAGATAACGCAGAGGATTAACAAGAGTTGATGTTAAAGCAAAAACACAGTATATATAAAACACAAAGCCCTCCCGAAATCTATCAGGAGGGCTTTTCATTAAGTTTTCATTCTTCAAATAATTATTTCTGAACCTTTTTACCAAATTCTTTATCAACTTTAATGAGTGCTACAGTTAGAAATGTAAATACAGAACAAATTAACACCCAAATAAAGAAATGTTGATAGCCCATTATTTTTTCCAAAGCACCTCCAATCCAATTAGCCAACGAAACACCCAGTGCCATTAATCCGGTACTGATTGCATAATGCGATGTTTTGTATTTTCCTTCGGCGAAATACATTAAATAAACCATAAATGCTGTAAACCCGAACCCAAATCCAAATTGCTCTATAGCAACACAAATGTTTATAATTACAAAGTTTTGTGGAAGTTCGTATGCCAAATAAACATAGGCTAAGTGTGGAATACTAAGTGCAAGTGCCATTGGCCAAAGCCAAAACTTTAATCCTTTTCGAGAAATTGCCACACCACCAATTATACCACCCAACAACAAAGCAACAACCCCTACAGTGCCATGTAGCAAACCAACTTGTTCGGCAGTTAATCCTAAACCGCCTTTGTCGATGGGGTCGAGCATAAAAAGCTTGCTAAGTACACTTAACTGATTTTCTGAAAAGCGATAAAGCAAAATAAACAGGAGTGTTGCAATGATATTTTTCTTTTTGAAAAAGGTTACAATTGTTTCAACTAATTCTTTTTGAATATAACTAAAAGATGTATTTGCATGAAGCGTATCCTCGGACGGCTTAGGTAGAAAAAAACGGTGGTAAACAAACAAACTTAAAAACAATGTAGCCATCAGATAAAATATATAACTCCACGATTGCTGCAAATTCCCGGATGTTCTAGCCCAATAACCTGCAAGCATTACCAATAACCCCGATCCAAAAATAACAGCGAGTCTGTAAGCTGTATTGCGAATACCTACAAAAAATGCTTGTTTGTCGGCAGGAAGTCCCAGCATATAAAAACCATCGCAGGCAATGTCGTGTGTAGCTGAACTGAATGCCAATAAAAACAAAAATGCAAGGCTCAATTGTAGGTAATAACTTGTATGAATGCTAAAAGCAATTCCGGCAAAACAGGCACCGATTATTACTTGCATGGTGAGAATCCACCACCGTTTAGTTTTAATAATATCCACAAACGGGCTCCAAAGCGGTTTAATAATCCAAGGAATGCCCAACCATGCTACATATAGTGTAATCTCATCGTTGTTCAAACCCATAAGTTTGTACATAATACTTGCCATAACCATTACGGCTACATACGGCAGACCTTCAGCAAAATAAAGCGTTGGTATCCAAGCCCAGGGAGAAAGACTCTTTGTTTTTTGTGTTTTTTCCATTTGTTTTTTCGGTATTATTCTTATTGTTTTTTTTGAAGTGAAATCATTTTAATTAAACAGTTTATAGCGCTTAAAACTTCTTCCTTTTCTAATTAGATAGGCATGGTAACAACTTGGTATATCGTGTGTCCAATAGGGTAATATCAGAACGATTAAAATCCGATCGGTATATGCTAAAAGTGCTACAATAAAAGCAATATTAAAAGCAGTACCTGTTATGCCAAACCCAATAATTGCCGTAAATGCGAGCAAAAGAGCTAGTCCAAACATCTTGAATAAAAAAGCATGTGTACATGTTTCTTTACCAAACCTGATAAAACTGATTACATAGCACATTGCCTCTAAAATAAGCAGAATGATAATTTCGGTAGATTTAGAACTTAAAATATCGGCATGAAGCAACCATGCGCTAATTCCAATTGAAATCCAGAATATCATATCGACCTGACTATCGAGTCGTCGTAGTTTTGTTGTTGATATTTCCATTTTTCGAGCCAAGATACCATCTAAAATGTCTGAGATCAAGCCAAGATACATCAGAATCACTATTGCCAAACTTGCTTTTTCGCCATAAACAGAACTCAACCCAATTATAATAGGAGCAAGTGTAAATCTGAATATTATGAGTAATATCGGCAAGTTCTTCATGACAATATAAATGCAACTAATAAATCTTTTTTAATTCAGAATTTCGGAAATAATGTAACAAAATATCGTTGTAAAGATACCCTTTTTCGCCCATAACGGCAGCACCAATCTGGCAAAGCCCCACTCCATGTCCCCAGCCAGCGCCAGTAAGGATAAATTTTTGTGGAATGTTGTTTACAAGGTCAAGTTTATCAACAACAAAAGCTGAACTATACAAGTGCGAGTTCGACAACCATTTGCGGATTTCGAGTTCTTTGCCTACATTGATTGTTTGTTTTGCACCAATAATTTTCAGTGCAATTAATCGGGCTGATTCTCCACGTTTTACAGGAATCATGTCAATTATTTCACCAAAATCAATTCCTGAACGACGGGCCAACAATTCGG
>CAIWIS010000611.1 GCA_903912795.1 uncultured Bacteroidales bacterium | reverse complement strand
TGCAATGATAAAATTAAACTGTATTAGGTATGGATATCAAAATGATTAAGAATTCTATCAAGCGAGAAAAAGTCAATAACCTAAAAAGATTGGCGGTAAATATTACGCTTATAATAATAATGTTTTTTTGTGGACTCGCCGTCACTTGGCTACCAATGTCATATAAGCAAGATAGTATAAGATCAGGCGAGGATACCTCAGCTGAATTCGCACAAGTGGTAAATATTTATGTTACTAATCCACCTGTTTTTTTAAAGCAGATTTTATTAGAAGCAAACAATTCGGGGCTCATCTTTTCTGTAAAAAAATCAAAAGAAGGGTATGACCTTCTGATGAAGGGTTTGATACCAAGCTCCCCAGAACAAGAACGAATCAAAAAAGCATTTGGAATAGGAAGCGCAGCTTCAGGGGATGTTCTTTTTAAAATTCGATTAAAATCTTAAATAACAAATAAGCAACTATTCCGTAATGAAATAGAAATCTCCCGTGAGACTACTGTTGTACCAAGGAGTTTGGCGGCTTGCTGTTTCAGCATTTACCACTCTTGCCGTATCCTTCATTACATCTTCTATTTTCTTGTTGGGGATATTTATTTGTTTAATGAGTGCTGAAGTATAAGGGCTATTCCGACCATTTCCATCTTGAGCAACATGGCCAGGTGCCGCAGAAAATGCAACTACTGTCCCCGTCGACCCTTGCATTATTGCCAGTCCAGACTCAGCACTTTTGAATTTAGTAAAAATAGGTGTATTACGACATGCATCAATTATGAAGATTGATGTTTTTACGTTACTGCGGCCCATTTTCTCAACAATCTCAGTTGCATCAAATCCTTGTCTTGGAATCTCGTCTTCGTTATCAATTTCTGCATTTACTGGTATAAAGTAATTTCGTCCAGAGAGTTCGATTCCATGCCCAGAATAATAAACTAAACCAACGTCGTAATTTGTTAGCTGTTCGGAAAACTGATTGATAGAATCCTTCATTTCAGCTCGGCTTGCATTGTATAGTTCTAGAACCTTGAAGTTCGCTTTTTTAAGAGTATCAGAAATGTCTTTAGCATCATTTACAGGATTTTTAAGGGGTCGATTTTTATATGCTGAATTTCCAATAACTAAGGCAATGCGCCTTCCTGAGGCTTTGCCGGAAGTTACTGCAGGTTGATGTTTTGAAATAGATTCAACTTCATTAGATCTTGAATCATATTCTATTAATGCTAATTCTGATTCATATTGGTCTGGGAAAACGGAAGGAATTTTTACCCATTTGCGAGCTTTATCATGACAATCTGAGACAATTGATTTGCCGTTTAACGATTTATATTTAATGGTCTTATTTTCCGGCAAATTAGGCAAAAAAGCTTTTGTTGTAATAGATGACTCACTAACAAGAACTTTTAGGGAGCTTCTTTGGAACGATTGCGGGGAGTCCTTGAATTTATCGATGTCATCATTAATCCTGGCGCATAATTCATCTCGAATAGTAGCATCTATTTGCAGGTCCTCTTTTTGTTCTTTAGAAGGTTTGATTTTTAGGTAGTACCCACCTGCACTAGCTAAACCTAAAGCATAAGCAAAAATTAAGATAATAATGACGCTACGATTAATCATGAATGATTGATTTTATCCATTATAGCTTTCATGAAGAACAGCTATAGAGCCAAAAGAAAAAGATGCAATTTGAATTAATGCGGTCCATTCGAGGCTTAGAAATGTGAAAAAAGT
>CAIWIS010000610.1 GCA_903912795.1 uncultured Bacteroidales bacterium | reverse complement strand
TTGCGTTCGAATATACACATGACCGTTTTTGTCGCCACAAACTGTAAGTATCAGGTTTTCGCCAAGTGAGTTAGTGTCATTAGGTTCGGGGCGTAATATTTGCATTCCGTTTCCGTTGTAACGATTCAGACCTTCGCGCGTGGCAAACCACATAGCCCCCAACTCGTCCTGATAAATATTATTGACTGACAGCTGCGATAAACCTTGCTCAATGCCTATTTTGGAAAAATAAATATCGTTTGCGGAAAATGAAGTTATAGAGTAGAAAATAACTGCAAATATTATTTGAATTTTTTTAATTTCCATAATCGCATTTTTATTTGTCATTTGAATTGTTGTCTACAATTTAATTTATTTTACCGGGTCATACCCGCTTCCGCCCCAAGGATGGCAGCTTGAAATCCGTTTAAGAGCCATCCATCCACCTTTAAAAATGCCATGTTTCATTACCGCTTCTACCGTATATTGTGAGCAAGTAGGGGTATATCGGCAGGTGGAATGCAAAAGTGGCGAAATACTATAGCGGTAAAAATATACCGGAAGTAATGCAATATGACGAATGAGTCTTTTCAATTACGAATTTTGATTTACGAATTTTGATTTACGAATTTTGAGTTAAGCTTTTCGGCAATTTGGTTGAGTGCCTTCTCCATTTTTCGGTTTAAAGTAGAATAATCTATTTCACTATCGGCAACATAATTAAATGCTATTTGCAACGTAAGTTCGTTTTCTGTCGCTTTAGTTATTAAACTATTTTTATTGAGCCGATAGGTTTCGCGCATAAGTCGTTTAATTCGGTTGCGATCAACTGCTTTTTTAAATCTCTTTTTTGGTACACTTATTAATACTTTAACTGGCTCTTGAGCAACTTCAACGTTAATACTATACACCACACGCAAAGGATAAACTATAAATGCTTTGCCTTGAGCATATAGTTTTGCTATGCGTATTTCACCGCATAAATGTTCCTTTTTGGGAAATGTGAATATTGAAGTCATTTATTTATAGTGTGAAAATACCAATGGCAAAAAAACCATGATGTTTTTAATGAAATTGGCACAAAAAGAATCCCAAAAGTACAGAAAATGTTCGATACTTTTGGGATTCAATTATTTTTTTTCGACTGTAGTCTATTTTTTATTGATCTTTACGTATTCTTTTAAGTAAAGTTCAAGTGCTTTTGTCATCGAAGGTGCTTCGGGTGTTGGTGCTTGAAAGTCAACATTAAGACCTACGTTTTTAGCAGCTTGCAAGGTAGTGGCGCCAAAACAACCAATTTTAATTTCACCTTGATTAAATTCAGGGAAATTTTTCATCAACGAAGCAATACCCATTGGACTGAAAAACATTAACATATCGTAATTGAATTCTTCATCTGGTCCAAAATCATTGCTAACTGTACGATACATAATGGCTTTGTCGTACTTAGCTTTCATTTTGTCGAGAGCTGCAATAGTTTCTTCGTTTTGTACATCCGATGTGATAAGCAAGTATTTTTCGGCAGTGTGTTTGTTTATCACAGTTACCAAATCGGCCATTTTACCTGTATTACCATAAAATACTTTACGTTTACGATAATGGATATAATGCTGTAAATATACAGCTACAGATTCAGTCACACAAAAATACTTCATCGTTTCGGGAATTGTAATGCGCATCTCATCGCATAAGCGAAAAAAGTGATCAATTCCGTGACGTGCATTGAAAATAATGGCCGTATAATCAAGGATTGAAATTTTTTGAGTGCGAAAATCACGTGCAATTACCGGCTCAACTTTTATAAATTGGCGAAAGTCTATTTTGAAACCATACTTTTCACTCAGGTCAAAATAGGGCGATTTCTCAGATGTAGGCTGTGGTTGCGAAACCAGTATCTTCTTTATTTTCAAAGCAGTAAGTTAAATAATTATTGAATCTGTGTTAAATGCCGAAACGCCTGAACTAAAATTAAAACAGGCAAAATTTCGAGGGTGCAAAGATACAACATTATATACAAAGAATCTACAATTTTATGCAAAAAAAACTGAATGAATTTTATCATCAATAATATCAGTGCAATTATCAATATTATTTGGCCCGAAATTTCGAAAAAATGTGCCGAAAAACTAGATATATACAGTTTTAAAAATATTAAAATGTAAAAAACAATAGAGACAAACGACATGACATTTAAATAACTATCGAAAATCATTTTCATATATGCTTTTTCGACAAAAACAAATTCGAGCACTTTTGCAAGAAGGTATTTTATTAGGAAAAATGATATTAAAGCAGCTGTAAAATACATGTAAATTACAAAATCGAAACGCGTACCTTTTTGATAATAAACTAGATATCCATAAAGTGGTATAACAATAAATGTTATAAGGATATGGTAAAATTTTTGTTCAAAATTATCGATTGAAGTCTTGCTAAAAATGCTTGAACGCTCTTTAGCGATAAAAAAAGTTTTTATAATATCCAAAGGCGGTGTCATGGAGCGAATTACTGATAAAACAAATAATCCAAAAACAGTTAAAAGCATCAAAAAAACCCAATTTTGATCGGATGGTGCTCCTATTGGAAGTTCGCCTTGAAAGCCACTCAAGCTGTGACGTAAAATTGAATCGGCGCGAGCCGAGGCAATAGAGTCAAACCGAGCAATAGAATCGGCTTTTAGAATAGAATCGCTATGCTGAATAGAATCCAACGCTAACTGCGCTGAATCTTTGAATGTATTTATGGAATCCAGTACCGGCATTATTTAAATATTTAAAACCTTATGAACCTTATAACCTTACGAACTTTAAAACTAAATAGCTGCAAATTTTCGAACACTTTCGTCCCATAATGGAGCATTGAGTATGGCTGGCAAAACCTCTTCGGCGCTTGCTACAACCGTCCAAATGTTGCGATGTAAATCACGCATAAAATTTTGCTCAATGGCTCTGTTCAACATTTCAATCAATGGATCGTAATAGCCATCTATGTTGACAATAATAATTGGTTTGGTAAAAATACCCAGCTGTTTCCATGTAATTACTTCGAGCAATTCCTCAAAAGTACCACAACCGCCAGGCAGAGCAACTGCTGCATCGGACATAAATGCCATTTTTTCTTTACGCTCATGCATGGTTTCGGTTATAATGAGCTCTGTAAGACCATTGTGATCCCATTCTTGTTCGCACATAAATTGTGGTATAACACCCGTTACTCTTCCTCCAACAGCAAGCATTGTGTCGGCAATTCGCCCCATCAATCCAACTGATCCACCGCCATAAACTAACTGTAAATTATTGTCCGAAAGTACTTTGCCTAATTTTTCGGCTGCTTCAAAATAAATTGGATTAATTTGAGAGCTCGAAGCACAGTAAACACAAATATATTGCATAAATAAAAAATTATTGACTTTAAAAATGCAAAAATACAGTTTCTTTCCGTATTTTTGACCATCAAATTTTAAAAACCACGAAAATGATTTTAGTTACAGGCGCCACCGGATTAGTTGGCGGACATCTACTTTGGCATTTATTACAACAAAACATTACTGTTTCGGCCACCAAACGCAATACAAGCAATCTGGAGACAATTCGAAAGATTTTCAGTTTTTATACGCCTCACGCTGATGCTTTTTTGCGACGGATTCAGTGGAAAATTGCTGATGTGTGTGACGAAAAATCGATTAATGAAGCACTTAAAGGCATTGAAACTGTTTACCATTGTGCAGCAGTTGTTTCGCTAAGCAATGGTGGCGACGAGATGATAAATACTAATGTGGAGGGGACTTCTATTATTGTAAATGCTGCTTTAAGAAACAAGGTGAAGCGCTTTTGTTTTGTTAGTTCCATAGCTGCTTGCGGTCATACTGATGGTGATAATTTGATTGATGAAAATACTGAACTTGTCAATATAAAAAGTCGCTCGGCCTATTCGCGAAGCAAATATTTTTCGGAACAAGAAGTGTGGAAAGGAATACGCGCTGGATTGAATGCGGTTATTGTAAATCCGGGTGTAATTTTAGGTTATTCGGGTTCTGATAAAGGTAGTTCTGAACTTTTCGCCCGCGTTCGTAAAGGTTTGCCATTTTATACACATGGCGGTAGTGGCTATATCGATGTGCAGGATGTAGTAAAACTGATGATTGAAATTACCAATAGCACTGTAACAGCAGAACGTTTTATATTAGTTGCCGAAAACTGTTCCAATAAAGATGTTTTAAGTTGGATGGCTGATGGATATGGCAAAAGGCGACCAACAATTGGCATAAATAAAAAGTTTATGCTTGCAATTGGATCTATTTCTGAAATTGCCGGAAAGATTCTTCCATTTACTCCCGTACTCGACCGCAGTTTAGCGCAATCTGCCTCAAACCGTGCTTATTACTCTAACCGTAAAATTATTGAACTTACTCAATTTCAATTCAATTCTGTTGAGAAATGTATATATGAAGTGTGTGAGTTTGATAAAAAGTAATTACCATTAGAATTACACTGATTTTTTAATTTCAGCAATTTATTTTTAATTTAATTTTTCTGCTCATTTCTGTTGTGTCTGTGCAAAAAAACATTAAAATAACTGTTTTCTGCAAAAATTTAGAATATTTATAACACTAATAATCAGCAAAATAAGTGTATCTAACAAATAAAACTACTATTTAGTTCATTTACAATCAGCATTTAAATACAAATAAATTGTATTTTTGCACCCGAATTGCAATGTCGACATTACAAAATGAGCCAAAAAATCGAACATACAGGAATTATCACACACATCGATGGTACAAAAATTCAAGTTCAGATAGTTCAACTATCAGCTTGTAGCTCCTGTCATGCTAAGGGTGCATGTTCGGCTTCGGACATGGACGAAAAACTAATTGATGTTGAAAGCAATGATTTTACGCTCAAAATTGGCGATCAAGTACAACTGTTGGGTGAAAGCTCTATGGGTCTTTTTGCAGTGCTGCTCGCCTTTGTCATTCCCTTTCTTTTGATCTTACTCAGTTTATTAATTTTACGCACGTATACTTCCAACGAAGCCCTTTCGGGTACTATTGCATTAGGAGTTCTCGTTCCGTATTTTATGATATTATCATTATTTAATAAAAAGCTAAAAAACAAGTTGAAGTTTACGGTGGAAAAACTGTAGAGACGCGGCATGCCACGTCTGTACAGTTTTTTCTGTCCGTTTTTAATTAATATCAAAATGAATATTATTGTTATTGCGTTAATTACATTGGGGGTAATAGCTGCTGTATCGGCAGTGATTCTCTTTTTTGTTGCCAAAAAATTTCATGTTTTCGAAGATCCGCGTATCGACGAAGTGGAAGCAGCACTACCTGCAGCAAATTGTGGCGGTTGTGGTTTTCCGGGTTGTAGGGGTTTTGCCAATGCTTGCGTTAGTGCCGATTCGCTCGAAAAATTAAACTGTCCGGTAGGTGGTAACGAAACCATGAAAAAAGTAGCCGACATTCTTGGCAAAGTAGCTGTCGAAACTGCGCCAACAGTAGCTGTGGTTCGTTGTGGTGGTACTTGCGACCATCGTCCGCGCACCAGCGATTATGATGGAGTTAAGCATTGTTTTATTGCTCACAACCTATATAGTGGTGAATCGGGCTGTTCGTATGGCTGCTTGGGCTTGGGTGACTGTGAAGTTTCGTGCGAATTTGATGCTATACACATTAATCCCGTAACAAAACTACCTGAAGTTGACGAAGAAAAATGTACATCATGTGGCGCATGCGTTAAAGCTTGTCCAAAATTGCTGATAGAGTTACGTAAAAAAGGACCAAAATCACGTCGAATATATGTAAGTTGTCGCAACGAAGAGCGTGGTCCAATTGCCAAAAAGAACTGCGAGGTAAGTTGTATTGCGTGTGGAAAATGTGAAAAAGTTTGTCCGCACGAAGCCATTACAATTAGTAATAATTTGGCATTTATACACGATGATAAATGTAAACTTTGCAGGAAATGCGTAGAGGTTTGCCCTACAAATGCCATAGTGGAACTTAATTTTCCTCCTCGAAAAGTAAAAGAACCCGTGAGTCCTGAAGTGGAATTGGTTTCTTAAATTAATTTATTGGCACATTATCACATTGGCATATTTGCACATTAAAAATATGAAAACATTCAGAATGGGTGGTATTCACCCGAAAGAAAATAAATTTTCGGCCGGAAAAAAAATTATAGTTGCCGAATTACCCAAACAGGTAGTTATTCCATTGTCGCATTATATTGGTACGCCTAGCGAAGCCGTTGTAAAAAAAGGCGATTTGGTTAAAGCCGGACAATTGATTGGAAAAGCCAATGGCTTTATTTCGGCCAATGTACATGCGTCGGTTTCGGGCAAAGTTAGCAAAGTAGACGTACAACTCGACGCTACAGGCTACCGTCGTCCTGCCGTATTTATTGATGTAGAAGGCGACGAATGGCTCGAAGGAATTGATTGTTGCAGCGAATTGATTCGCGAGTGCACGCTTTCGACTGAAGAAATAAAAAAACGCATTCAGGATGCTGGTATTGTAGGACTTGGTGGTGCTACATTCCCTGCACACGTAAAATTAAGTCCACCTCCGGGCAAAAAAGCCGAATGTTTGATTATCAACGCAGTGGAATGTGAGTCGTACCTCACAAACGACCACGCTCTTATGCTCGAAAAAGGCGAAGAAATTATGGTTGGCATCGGCATTACCATGAAAGTTCTTGATGTAAAAAAAGCATACATTGGTATCGAAAACAATAAACCTGATGCAATTGATTATTTAGGAAAATTAGCAAAAAACTATCCTGGCGTTGAAATAGTTCCTTTGAAAGTTCGATACCCACAAGGTGGTGAAAAACAGCTAATTGATGCTATTATTCGTCGTCAGGTTCCAAGTGGACGTATTCCGATTGAAGTTGGTGCTGTGGTTCAAAACGTGGGAACAATTTTCGCTATTTACGAAGCCGTTCAGAAAAACAAACCAATGGTGGAGCGTGTGATTACCGTTACTGGAAAATCAGCACCAAATCCCGGAAATTATTGGGTTCGCGTTGGAACAATGTTGGCGGAAATTGCTGAAGTTTCGGGTGGTGTACCAGCCGATACAGGAAAAATTGTAGGTGGT
>CAIWIS010000609.1 GCA_903912795.1 uncultured Bacteroidales bacterium | reverse complement strand
TGATAATCATTTTCAGCTTCATCGGCTTCGGCTTGTTTGCTTGTGTCGGTTTGCGCTTCTTTATTCAACTTTTCTTTTCGCAGATAAAGCAATTTAGAAATTAATTCGCCCAATTCCTGATTATGCCGGATTTCAAAGCTAAACATCAGTTTTTCAATTTCCATGCGTTCATCTTCGAGCGAACTGATTTGAAGCTCCAACACTTTTAATTCCAATTGCATAGCCATAATTTCGCTATCGATATAAACCGTAATGGAACGAAAACGAGTTGTAAATTCGTTTATTAATCTCACGGCTTCACCATAGTTTTTACGTTTGGTAAAGTTCAAAATATCGTTTATTACTCCAACCTGCTCATTCTCTTTGGTGGTTGAAATACCTTTGCTTATCTTTTTTATTTGGTAGTTTATATCATCGTCGTCTTCCAATAAAATGGCATTTTTGAGCGTTTCCAGCCGAATGCAAATTTTGCCATAATCCAAAACCGTTTGTTCAACACTTTCACCAAAATAACGCTTTTTAAGTTGCTCAAACTCACTTGCAAACTGATACGCCAATTCAGCATCTTGAATTACGGTAATACTTTCGTGGTTTTGTTTGGCTTTGTTTGTCCAGTTATACGAACCATTAATAACCACTTGTTCATCAATTACGCAAAACTTATTGTGCATCAAGGTGTCATTATTCCCATTCCCAATTTTCCACACTTTACCTCCTGCATTCTGCAATAACTCATACGCAATACCACACAGGTTATTAATGTCATCATTCATCAATAGCAGTTGCACATTCGTACCCTGATTAGCCAAACGACAAATCAAACTAAATAATTCTTTATCGGTAAACCACGCCACAGCAATAACTACCGAACGTTTTGCTTTGCTAAGTTCTTGAATTATTTGTTCTTGTATATTTTCAAAGTAAGCTTGAGTTTGCATCTTTTTTATTTAATAAATTCTCATAAATATGTTTATCTAAAATAGCTCCTTCTAAATCACCAATTTTTATTTTTGCATTACTACGGTTTATATATGCATCTGTATATTTTGGTCTAATTTCTATTACCTTACTAAAATCTTCAATTGCACCTACATAATCATTTATTTTTAACTTCGCCTGACCACGTGTAAAATAAGTTAATCCATCTTTTGGATATAATTCAATAACTTTATTGCAATCTTCAATTGCACCTGTAAAATCATTTAGTTTAATTTTCAAAGCACATCGGTTACCATATAAACTAATCTCATTAGGGTCAATTTCTATTGCTATGCTAAAATCTTCTATTGCATCTTGATAATCATTTAATGTGGATTTTACATAACCACGTAGACGATAGGCATCTGCAAATTTTGGGTTAATTTCAATTGCCTTATTGAAATCTGCTAAAGCACCTTGATAATCGTATAAGTCGTCTTTTTTACTTATACCACGCTGACAATATGCATCTGCACATTTAGGGTCCACTTCTATTGCTTTGTTGTAGTCTTCCATTTGACCTTCATAATCATTTAATACCCCCTTCGAGGTAGCACGATTAATATATGCATCTGCATATTCCGGTTTAATCTCTATTGCTTTGCTGAAGTCCTTAATTGCATCTTGATGTTTATTTAAACCGGACTTCACAATACCACGCTGACGATATGCATCTGCAAATTCTGGGTTAATCTCAATTGCTTTGCTGTAATCTTTAAATGCCTCTTGATTATCATTTAAATTAGACTTCGCAAGCCCTCTGTTATAATATACTTCAGCATCTACTGAGTTAATTTCTATTGCTTTTCCGTAGTCTTCTATTGCACCTTGATAATCAATTAAATCAGACTTAGCATTACCTCGGTTGTTATATGCATCATCATATTCTGGATTAATCTCAATTGCTTTGTTGTAGTCTTCTATTGCGCCTTGATAATCATTTAAATCAGACTTAGCATTACCTCGGATGTAATATGCACTTACGTATACAGGGTCAATCTCAATTGCTTTGTCATAATCTGCTATTGCCCCTTCATAATCATTTAAATCTGACTTAACATGACCACGGTTTGTATATGCTCTTGCATTATCTGAATCAATCATTATAAATTTATCATAATCTGCTATTGCGCCTTCATAATCTTTTAAATTAGACTTTGAAAAACCACGGTTAAAACATGCTATATGATAATTTGGGTCAATTTCTATTGCTTTATTATAATCTTCAATTGCTCCATTATAGTCTTTCAATTTCATTTTAGAAACTCCACGATAATTATATGCGAATTTAAAATTTGGCTTTAAAATCAGCACTTTAGAAAAAATAACAATTGCATTTTTATAATCTTCATCTGAATTTGCAAAAAACTTGAAGCGCATCTTTTTAGTGTAATTATTATCATATCGAATATTGAAGCAATAATTCACATCACTTATTTCAAGGTGTTTACTATTTATTAAATAAAATGCATGATTAAATAGTGATTCAATTCCATTAAAAATAATTTTATTGGTAATTTGAATTGATTTTGATGCTTTCATTAAACCATTTGATTTAATGGGTACTAATGAAGTTGTTTCTGAATTTTT
>CAIWIS010000608.1 GCA_903912795.1 uncultured Bacteroidales bacterium | reverse complement strand
TGGGCCGGGCTCAGTACCATTCTTTCTTATAGCTTGATAAGCTGCTTCGCGATCGAAGCCATTTAGGTTTTTGGCAAAGGCATCGCCAATTACCATATCGGCATGTGTACCGCCCTGTATGTGGGTGTAATCGTTGGCATACCACGAATCAGGTAACCACCCTTTTTTCTGTTGAATATCCACCAAGCAACGGATCAATGCGGCTTCTTTTTCGGGTTCTATCAGGGTGTAAAGCGGATTGGCAGTTTGATAGGTATCCCATATACAGTAGATATGCCAAAAATGAGGGATTTTCGGATCCCAGCCTTGCACTTCGCCAGTAACATCAGCTGGAACAACTACAGAACGATATAAACCGGTATAAAACAACTTGCGCTGTTCTTCGCTACCGCCTTCCACTTTTATTTTGTTTAAATAATTAAGCCAAACGGCTTCGGCTACCTTCTTATTTTGTTCAAAACTTTTGCCGGCTGTTACAGCTAAATTAGTACGGGCATTGTCCAAACTCCTATACGACATGCCAACTTGCAAACCGACCTGTCCGCCCTGTGGCAAATTGAATTCGGCATAAACGCCGCTATTTGCGCTTGTTATGCTTTTGGTATTTTTGAGTACTTCTGTGCCCTGCCAGCCACCTGTTGTTGCCATTGGGGTATCGAACTCAGCCACAAAAAACACTGTGTAAACGCTAGACTTTCCTGCGGATTCGAATGAGGCTTGCCCTTCGATTTTTTTATCCGAAACAAACTTTGCTTCTGCCGCCACACATTTGCTTGAACTGCCAATGGTAGTGGAAGATATATTGATCAGGATTCGGGCAGTTTTGCCTTTGGGAAAAGTGTATAAATGCACACCACTTTTGGCTGAAAGTGATAGTTCTGCTTTCACACCCGATTCCTTCATAAAGGTACGATAATACCCTGGCGAGGCGAATTCATCTTGTAGTGTTGCTGTGTCGTTGAGTTGCAGCTCGCCCGTTTGTGGTAAAACCAACAGGTTGCCAAATCCACGTTTTACACCCATGCCACTCATGTGGTTGTGGCTAAAACCAACAATGGGGCTATCGGACGAATAGCCTGCCGGTGAGCCCGTTCGTTTAGAATCGGGGCTTAGTGTCACCATGCTGAAAGGTAGGGCAGCACCCGGAAATACATTACCGCCACCATCGACCCCAATAAAGGGATCGACGTAATGAAGAGGTTTGATAACTTCTTGTTTTTGCCCGGTAACACTATGTAAAGTGAAGAGCAAAATTGCCATTAAAATAATTTTTATCTTAAACATTTTAAATCTTCTATTTATCAAAATAATTTGTTTGTCATTCTATAAACTCTTTTTTGCATTCAAAAAATCCAAGGCATTTATTTATATTCCTTTTTCCTTTGCAGTTTTTTCTAAAACTTCAATCATTCTCAGTAAATTATTTTCCAAAATAGTTCTTTATGGTCAAGTTAAGAAGTGTGGTATTATTATCTTTTTTTGCTTTATCCATTAAGTCCATAAAAAGATAAAACTTCAACCAATAACCGTGTTGAATTTGTTGACGAATAGATTTTGGGTCTTTTAACAGTGCATACCATTGTGTATTTATTCCATTGGCTTGTGCAAGAGCAACAAAATTCTGAGCCGAGATCCACATTTTTTTGGCTACATTTTTTTCAAGTTTCGTAAAATCGCTGTATTTCATTTCGCCTGGATTTAAAACTTTCGCCACATCGCTGATCCCTAATTCCTTTAATGAATAGGTGTAATCTATCTGCTTGTCACCATCCAAATCAAACTCAATTTTATCAAAAAAACCATTATTATCGGTATCTGAATATTTTACGGTAGGAAATACAGAAGGTTCTTTTAGTGGTGTTCTTAAAGGACCATAGCCATCGTAAACTCCACCCATTCCGGCAAAATAATAGGCATTTTGGTCCACACGCCATACGCCTGTTTCGGCTCCATACAAGTGTATTTTGCCATCCAGTGGCGAAACGTATAACTGTCCATTTCCCGAATTATCTAAATCCCATTCACCACGATCTCCCGTTGGGTCTGACTGACGGTGATTGTCAATTCCGCCTTTGTTGGCGCCAATTATAAAAGGATCTTTCGGTTCATAAAGTTCTACACGTTCCCAACGTTCGCAATCATCATCTTCATCGTAAATAAACCAACATTCTTTCCATTGACCTTTTCGATAAGTCATTTTTTGAGCCGAATCGTGGTCGGGATAAATAAAACCTTCTAACTGGCGAATACGTGGGTCCATAAAATACTGGTCGGCAGCTGGTAATCCGCGTAGGTTATTGAAACGGTGCAACTGGTCGGAATAATCGTAACCCCCTCCCCGAAAGTTAATGGTCAAATCAAAATCGAAAGGGTTGGCTGGCGAATTGTCGTTGTCCATATCGTAGGCCATACTTACATAACTAATTTTTCCAGTGTAACTTACCAAGTATTTGTCGCCTGGCTTACCTTTCACAGGCTCATCTAATAAACGATATGCATACTCTGTAAGCCCATCCTTATCTGGGTCGTAAAACAAGAATGGGTTTTCCCAATTCATGCGTAAATCGTTGATCTTTTCAGGCGATGCATGAATTTTAAGAAATAAGGTATTGCCCGAATAATCTTCAAAGAAATCAGATTTACCATCGTGAATCCAAGCACGAACATCGAAATTATTCCAATCGATATAGTTCAGAATATTATCCTTATCCAGGTCCATATTTACCATAAAATGACCGGGACCCCAACCTTTATCTTTGTCTTTTTCGTCGGCAAAATGCGAGTAGATTTGAATGTCGGCTTTGCCATCATTATTGCTGTCCACCCAATCAATAACCACATCGGAATAGCTGCCGTACTTTCCGTCTTCGTTTCTGTCCGCCATCAGGCAATCATTGTCGGTATCTCCTTCGGTATCGGTAAGTTTCATATCGTCATCGTCATCAATCCACTGTATAGGATAACCATTTGATGTGGTGTAGCGCATCACATCGGGGTCGCCATCCTTATCTAAATCAATAAATTCGGGCTTAGAGCCTAATAGTGGTTGAATAAGCCGATAGCTATTCAATAGGATTTTTGAGTTCCACGATGGGGTTTCTTGTGCAGAAAGAGTATGCAGCCCAAAACCATTTAGCGCTACGAATACCGATAAAAAAAATAAAATTCGTTTCATTTGATGCGTATATTTTGATTAATTAGTTATTTTGATTGTACTTCCTTTAAAATCACCTTGTGGCAATTGTATCTCTTTATCTAATTGTATTTTGCCTGATAAAGTAAGGGAAATGTGAACATTTGTAAGTTTTTGCGTTGGGTCGGCAAGGCATATCGAGTATTTGCCGTTTACGTTTTTAAGAAGCAAGATGCATTTTTGATTGGCTGAGATTGTGACATTGTTGTTGAGTGTAACCGTTTGCGCTTTGTGCAACACCAAACCATACATTTTAAGGGCTTTATTTTGCACTGCTTGCAGGCTATCATTATTTGCCAAAATTTGAACCGCGTTCAAATTGTATTTCTCAAAATGTGCTTTATCCATTCCCGGAACAACAATATAGGCAAATGACGAACCCTCAGGCTTAAAACCATGTGACTTGGAGATGGTCAGCACGTTTTTAGTTTCTAATGTGCCTTTCGGATATGCCCCGATTGTACTCCAATCACCGGTTATCTTTTGAGACGAAACTATAAGCATGGTGGGGTTCACAAGATAATAACCTGTTTTTCCGTGCCATATCCATTGGGAAATTATTTTTTTAGTGCTGTTGCTGCCAAATTGATAGGCTTTTTTTCCTGTTTCTTTTATCCAAACTTTATCTTTTAAGTTGGTTTGATTCAATGTAGTGGAAATTTCAGTACTAGCATTGCTTTTAATATCCGTTGCCAGACAAACAATCTCATTTTCGAACATAAACCAAGCCTTTTTCACTTGGGTGCTATCCCAGTTTTGTTGGTAAACTGCAACACCATATTTCCCATCGGAAACACCACCGGTATAATCGGACACACCCGGAATACCCCAATTCTTATTGGATTTAGGAGTGGCGCGTAAAGGCGATGTAACGCCCGGAACTTGACTCCAGTTCCAACAAGGAAATACATCTACATACTCATTGCCATCGAGCAGAATGGTTGTTCCGCCATCAGAAAGGTAATCGCCTTTTACATTCTCGTTATTTCCTTGTTCGGTGCGAGTAGTACGGATGGAGTTCATACGCACCGAAAAGTAATAATTGGGGCGGCGGTGCACCATAAAATCGCTCCAGTAATAATATTTGTTTCCGGTAAGTACATTATCATTCGTTCCTTCAATATGTTTTGCCAGATGCATGTAGGTTTCCTGATTTGCTGTATCAACCACAGAAAACTGCCTAAGTACCCCATTTAACGATGCGTTTTGATGATTGCCAATGCGAACTTCGCCATTTGCCTTACGCGCTATATTGCGACCAACCGTTTGAAAATCCCAATAATTGCGTCGAATCATCCATAGGCTTCCTTCAGCAATGAAATTACGCAACAAGTCAATATTCTCTTTTGAATATGCAAATGACAATTGACGCAAGCGATACGCCCATTGTATATTTGAAACCAAAAATGGCGAACCGTAACCACCAGCATAAAGCTGAGGCCCGTGTTGGCGGAAACTATAATCGGGCATAATTCCTTCGGAAGTAAACATTTTCACCACCGATTTTAAAGAATCGGCTCCAGATTTAATCAATTGACCATCGCCAGCAAGACACCCACGCCAAATCATTTCTTCCGAAAACCAAAGTTTGTTTTGTCCAGTCAAATTTCGTGTACCAATAGGCAAATCATTGATGATATTTTGAAGCTGATTTTTGGAAAGTTTATCTACTAACAGAAAAGCAATTGGAGCTAAAATGTTTTGTTTTCCAATATCATTCTGCCACCAGTTACTGCTTCTAGGATTAACTATGTACCAAAAATCAAGACCTTTTAGAATGCCTTCGAGCAATTTTTGATTCCCAAAGTACGATTGCCCCTTTACCGAATAAGCCATACTCAATAATTGCAACCTGTTTAAATGTCTTGTTGGAAGCCATTGTGTAGCACTTTTATCTTTGTAGTCAATATCTGTCCAGCTTCCATCTGTTTGCTGTGAAGCTAATACACTGGCTACCTCTTCCTTTGAAAATGCTTTCTGTTGCAATTCAGTTTTTAATCTATCCTTCAGAACTTCTACTTCGTTACCAAAAGAGAGGACATGAAAGGCTAGCATTATTAATAATATTAGAATAGTTCTTTGCATTTGTTTGTTATTTATTTTAATTTTTCTCAATAAAACTCGCACATAAACATTTCTTCTATTTCAAAATCTACGTGTTGAGCTCGTAAAATTATTCTTTAGTGAACTGCAAGTAAGCATAATTCATTCCTCCGCTAATATGTAGGGTAATTAAGTTCAATCCAGCTTTTGAAAAAGATATGGTTCCAATATTTTCGACATAATTCCAGTAATGCGGGCTGCCTGTTTTTAAAGGGACAGTATATTCTCCGGCTAGTTGATTATTTACTGACAGTTTAAATGTTCTTATATTGTTTGAATAGAGAAATCCAATTTTGTATTTGCCGGCCTTTTTCACCTTTACTGTATAATTGCACCATTCACCATCATTTGTCCAACCAATAAAACCTTGGCGTCGATCGGGAGTGAAAATATTGGGATGACTAAAATCAAGTTTTTCTTTGGCGTAGGAGAGGTCAACTCCTTCGTTGATTCGAAAATAGGCTTCGTATTCAGCGCCTGGTTCGCAATGTCCTTCTTGATGATTATATGGGCCACTACCGTTGTTTATTGTATCTTTATCGTGGTAAGCAACTCCTTCACCTCCCAAATCAAAATGTTTGCACTCAATGCGCCCGGGAATATTCTGAGCACCTTTTCTGTATATATTATCTTTAAAAGGAATACCAGTATAAACTTTCGGAATATTATTTTGCGACCATGAATTGAAACTAGAGATAAGAAATGTCAAAATGAAAATTATAGTGAAATGGAAATTAGTTGTGAATTTGATCATAATCTGATTTTATTTAAATGGATACATAATTAATATATCTGAATGCAAGGTCTTTCTCGGGGTAATTTGTTTTGTTTACATTTATAATTCTACCCCAATCGTACTGCCACCCCTCATAGCGTTCCGATGAATTTTTCAACCAGGTGTCCTGCCCCATGGTCTTATAATCTTTACGTAACTTTTCAAGGTCGGCTGATGTATATTCAGCTTTTACAAAGCCATAGAGTACGGTGTCATGATAAAACGGACTACGGCTAACAATCAAGCTGGAGGGTTTACCATCAGGGAAAAATGAACTATTTTCAAATTTATCGATTGTATCTGGACTATAACCTCCAAAAACAAACTCAGCAATATTCAATTTGGCTCGCTGTTTGATCTCTTCGTTCAACGAAATATCGGGCAGATGATAAGTCTCCTTGAAACTTTTGGGAAGCCAGTGCATGTAATGTGATACATTTTGAGAAATTCCATACAAATTTTTCATGGCGCCGGTAACTCCGGTTTCGTGAATTTTCACTAAATGCAGATTGATCAAATAATCGGCATCCATCAGACACTGAGGTATAGGATATTGATCGCGGGGCTTATCGTTGCGCATCAAACCTTTATTGTCTGATAGAAATATCGTTTTACCGCTTTCAGGCAGTTCTTCTCCTTTGCCTTTCATTTGCACTTTAGCAAGACCATGTGAGCGCACTTCCGATTTAAATGCTTCAGGAAAAGGGCGTGAACAATCAAAAATAAGAATATCTTCTTCGCTAACTCCTGCATATATCAGACTTTTTGCCAAAACTACAATCATGGCTGGACTGTTGTTCAGGTTTTTGTTGATATCCTTGCCTGTGTTGTTGAAGTTTATTTTGACTGCAAGCTTTTTACCTGCCACATCTCTGTTTTTGTTGCCAGTAAGTATTTTTTTCCAAGCTGCATTTTCGCTTTTTTCTCCGCTTAGTTCAATCAGGGAGCGACTTAGCATGGTTGCCAACACAGACACATTAATTGATTTCCAGAAAACTTTGTTTTCTGAGAAATCAAAATCCGAAACTTTGTTATCGTATACCCGTACGACTTTATTATCATCATAAGGGTGTTTAGCAAAGTCATGCTTTGTAGAACCCGAAGTGGAAGTAAAGGTTTCTCCTAAGACTACTTTAGGTGCTAATGCTATACCGAGGGCACTTCCCGCCACTGTTAGAAATTGACGTCTTTTCATCTGTTTATAAATGTTTTTTAATGGTCAGATGGAACTCACAAAACAAAATTTAAACATTCCCCTGTGGGTCAAAATTGTTGAAATTTTGTCATGTTCGTTTCATATGTTTATAATTGTTATTTATGTATCACAAGGAACTCACAATAAATACATTAACTATTTTATTGTCAATAGAGATAAAAATAGTCCTTTATATTAATTTAGGAGACACTATAAAGCTTTGCTTATTGTATATTTTCCAACTTTATTTGAATTGACACTATTTATTCAACTTGCTTTTTAATCTTATTAATGCCTCCACGTAATAATAATCGGCATAGGTCAACGGTACATCTACTTCCGATTTATGGGGCAAACTACCCACGCTGTGTTTCAATATAAAATTGCCGTTCTCGCCAATTTTGGCTGTATAAGCAGGAGATGCCAAAGTGCGAATTTGTTTCTCAGCTACTTTAAGATATTTCTTTGCCAATGGTTTTTCTACATACTCACTCAGTTCGATTAGTGCCGAAGCCATAAGGGCGGCAGCCGAAGCATCGCGGGGCTCGTTAGGTATGCCCGGCGCATCAAAATCCCAATACGGAATATAATCCTTGGGCATACGTGGGTGATGAATCATGTAAGCAGCTATCTTTTTTGCCATTTCCAAATACTTCGGGTCTTTTGTTTCCCTGTACATAAAGGTATAACCATACAATCCCCAACCTTGACCACGACTCCATGCCGACGGGTCGGAATAGCCTTGGTGCGTTTGTTTTTTATGTGGTAAGCCGGTAATGGTATCGTAGCTAACCACATGATAACAACTGATGTCGGGGCGAAAATGGTGCTCCATGGTTTTGTTGGCGTGCGACACGGATATATCACTAAAACGTTTATTGCTCGTTTGTTTGGCAGACCAAAGCAACATTTCCAGGTTCATCATATTGTCGATAATCACCGGATATTGCCAAATATCTTTATTAAAATCCCACGAGCGAATTAACCCTACTTTATCGCTGTAGCGGGTAGCAAGCGATTTGCTGGCGGTATTTATCACGTCTTTGT
>CAIWIS010000607.1 GCA_903912795.1 uncultured Bacteroidales bacterium | reverse complement strand
TTTACTGCAACCACTGGTGCAGTAACTTTTAATAGTGTGGAATTGCTTATGAATGCAACTGATAATTCAGGTTCAGTAAACTATACAATTTCGTACGGTTCGGGACCAACTGTTGTCAATACAACAGGTACTTCAGGTGTGCAAAAATCACATATTATTACAGGACTAACAGCATCTACTGAATACACTTTCTCGATAGTAGCAAAAGATGCAGCCTTAAATGTAGCGGCTAATAATCCAATTAGTGTTACTGCTACTACAACTGAAAATACAAATACTGAATGTTCGGGAACATCAACTTCCGTAGCGGAAGGAACGGTCACTAATGGTTACAATTATTCATTCTCGACTTCAGGAACAACAGTAACCATTACATTTGAGTTGTTAGACACTAAATCAGGAATAAATGCTCAAGTTGTTACACCAAGTAATGTTTTTTCAAACATGACACTTGTTTCAGGGCAAAGATATTCATACAATCTTACAGGACAAACTGTTGGTGCTACTATTAATTATGCTGGATATTTTGCCTTTGCTGGAAGTTTAATCAGGACAGCAAATTTTACTTATACAGTAGGAAATGCCTGTTTAACAGTTCCGGGGAAACCAACAAGCATCGTAGCTACAGTCGGAAATGGTCAAGCTTCGGTAGCATTTACTGCTCCGATTGTGACCGGTGGTTCTGCTATTACGGGGTATACTGTAACATCAAGTCCTGGAGGTTTTACAGCAACAGGCGCATCAAGCCCCTTGATTGTAACCGGATTAAGCAACACAGCTTATACTTTTACGGTTACGGCAACCAATGCCCAAGGAACAAGTGCTGCAAGTTTGGCATCAAATTCAGTTACACCAATTACCGTCCCCGGTGCACCAACAAGCGTTGTAGCTACAGCAGGAAATGCACAAGCTTCGGTAGCGTTTAACGCTCCAAGTGTAACTGGTGGTTCTGCTATTACTGGTTACACGGTAACTTCAAGTCCGGCTGGTGGTATTGCAACTGGAGCATCAAGTCCGTTAAAGGTTACAGGATTAACCAATGGAACTCCGTATACTTTTACTGTAACAGCAACCAATGCACAGGGAACTGGTGCAGCAAGTACTGCGTCAAGTGCTGTAACACCACATGCCATCAATAATATTATAAATGTAACCACTTTAAGTGGTGCAATTACTTTAACTCCCGTAAGCGATGTGGTAGTTGCTAAGGATGCTTTACTCAGTATAAACCAAGAGTCAACAATGAATAGTTTGACAGTTGCGGCTGGTGGCATGGTAACGAATGCAAACACACTAAACGCGACTACATTAACTCTTAATAGCAACGGAACCGATGGCACAGGAACATATATCGACAATGGAACATCGAATGTTACTACACTTATTGCCAACCAATATCTTGGAACAACTCGCAACTGGTATGTTTCGTCGCCGGTAGAAAACACGGCTTCGTCGGTAACAAATATTGCACGCTATTATGAATATGTGGAAGCAGGAAATAATGCTGAATTATCGGTTACAGGCTCATCAGCCTATTGGAAAGGGTACAATCCTGGCTATACAATGGTTGCTGGTAAAGGCTATATTGCTTTACCAAGTGCAAGCGATGCAAGTGTTACTTTCTCGGGAACAATGAATACGGGCAATGTGTCCATACCTTTAAGTAAATCACTGGCTGGTTACAATCTAATTGGTAATCCTTATCCTTGTCATTTAACATGGACAAAGGCGTATGTGGATAGCAAATCGGCTCAAATTGAGCCAACTATTTATTATCGTACAAATTCAGGCGATGTGAATAGTGGTGGTAATGCCAATTGGTCTTTTAAAACGTATAATTCAAGTACAAATGAATTTTCTCCAGCTGGCACAACCAACATAATTCCTCCTATGCAAGCATTCTGGATAAAAGCCAAAACTGCTGGAACATTAGTTTTAAATAGTGATTTAACAAAATCGCATCAAACATCAAACCGCTTAAAAGCACCTGCAGTTAAAAACAACGACCGACAACGTGTGCGCTTGCAAGTATCAAACGGTAAAACTACCGACGAAGCTTTGATCTATTTCGATGCTGCTGCTTCGGATAACTTCGACAGTTACGATTCACCAAAATTTGCTGAAGGAAATACAGTTACACAAATATTTACGACAGTTGGTGCTGAAAAATTAGTTATCAATGGAATGAACAACATGTTGTTAGACACTCCGATTGGATTGGGTTTTGTACCGGGAAATGCCACAGCATTTAGCATTAAAGCAAATGAACTAAGCAATATACCTGTAGGTGTTAAAGTGATACTGAAAGACAATGCAACGACGGCTGAAACAGACTTGACTGATGGTGTAACAACGTATCAATTTAGTCCAGCAACAATTACAACCGACCGTTTTAGTGTTATTTTCCGTACGGCAGGCGCTTCAACTGGAGTTAAAAATACCGAAAAGCTAAACGCACAGGTTTTTGTAAATGCTACCAATCAAATCACGATAATTGCCCCTGAAAAATCTTTCTACAGCATTTATAATGCTATAGGTATGCTAATCGATAATGGACAAACAACTGCCAAGCTGCAAACTGCAAACTGCAAACTGCAAACTGGAATATACGTAGTACAGATTGTAGGCGAAGGCAGAGAGTTAACAACAAGGGTAATAATTAAATAAGTCAGTAATCGGGGCGCGACTTTAAGTCGCACTCCGATTAACTAACAAAATAGTAAATGGTTAAATAGTAAATGAACAAATAGTAATTGTCA
>CAIWIS010000606.1 GCA_903912795.1 uncultured Bacteroidales bacterium | reverse complement strand
AGTAAAAATTTACTTTTGGACTTAAATCGTGGCAAATAAACCATTACCTCTTCGCTTTCCATTTTATTTAATGCCAAATTCCAACTTTCGGCATCAAGTGTTTCAAGCACTTCGCTAACTGATGAAATTTGAGTTGGTAAAATCACCGTCATACTAAAAGCATTATTACCGTAAGGCATATCCAAATACTGAGCTTTTTCGTTGTCAAAATAACTAAATGTATCCTTTTGATACATCATATTTACTTTTTGTTGCGTATTTAAATAATTTGTAAAATTGGTTTCCTTAGTAGCTTTTACATTGAATGGCTGCTTCCACATTCCTTTAAAATACACAGCGTTAATCAAATACATGACTACATCTCCGGGTATTTGATCCAACATATCTTTGATATGATTATTTGTTTTACGAGCAATCCAATTGTTTATTGTATCCTTTGCCCATACTTGAGTAAAATCCATTTCGCGAACTTCGGCATTAAAATAATTTTTATTTATAGTCAAAAATTCTGTTTTAACAGGATAACCCGTCTTGTACCATATTGAATTAGCAATATTCAGTGTTGTTTTCGGGTCAATTGTTGGCAAAGTAGTTTGCATTACTTTATAATAATCATTAATATTATCCAACGTCAAACCACTCATTTTCAATGCTTTTTCAATCCCACTTTTGGTTTCGTCGGTTGCACCATTTAATGTCATACCCAAGGCAATACTTATACTCAATGGCGAAATGAGTACATTGGCTTGGTTCGACTCATTGCACGTTTTCTTGAAAATATCAAATGCAAATTCATTATCTTGATTTACACGCTTTTGCATTGTTACAGTTAATGCTATTGGTTTTGCATCTTCAACAATACTAATAGGTTCCACGTCCTTGCAACTAATAATAATGAGTATGCTCGCTAATAGAAAGATTAGTTTTTTCATTTGATTAATTATTTAATTATTAACGTATTCCAGCATCAATATTCACATCCAAATTTGTAGTGTCACCATCTGTTACTACAACAGTAAGCGGCAAATTGCGTCCTCCTATTCGGTTCAGATTTTTATCTTTAAAATCGATATCTAAAACCTCCTTCAAAACCCACAACAATGGTATTTACAGTTCGGATACTTACGGGTTGGTCGGTATCGAAAAAATAGGATATTTTTGGTTCGAAATAAACCGAGCTATTTTTATATATTGAATATGCACCACCAAACGAGCCGTTGATTGAATATTGTAAACCAGCTATTTTATCTTCAATATTTGTAGTTATTGTACTGTTGTTGAAATGTTGATTTTGTTCATAAACCGACCACAAACCCTTTTCAATTGTTCCGCCGGCTGTGCTATAAACTGTCCATTTATTCGATTTCAAAAAATCATAAACAAAACGTACCGGAATACCCATATAATGTAAATTAAGGCGTGCGTCAACTTGTTCGCTTTTAAAAATTGAAAGCAAATAGGTATAATTTATACCCGTTTCAACACTAATGTTTTTAGTTATTTTGCGCCCTAAAGCAAACCCAACCGATACAGGTGGCGTGTAGGTTTTATCGCTAAAACTCTCAGGAGGATAAATATACACATTTGATGATTTGGCTCTCACAATGCCAATATTACTATTCGGTGCTCCCAAACTAGCTCTAAAATCTGATTCTAAAGCTACTTGACCACTGGTAGCACTTGAATTTTGAGCACTTCCAACCATAGCTATTAATGACCAATCCGAGCTTTGCTTATCTTTTAGTGGATCAGTCCAATCTTCTTGCTTTAATTGCAGTTTTTTACGTTCAATTGGCTCAACCGGTTTTGCTGTGTCAGCTTTATTTTTTTTTGTTTCGGTAATTATATTGGCATACACTTGATTATCAAAAACAAAAGTTGAACTGTCTTTTGTATTTGATTTTTCAATTATTGAAGCTACTCCATTCTCTGAATTGGTTTTTAAATTTTGGATTGCAGGAACTTCGGTAAAATTGTTTTCTGTTAATGCTTCAATTTTATTCGATTCAATTGTATATGATTTGGCAACGAACGAACTAGCAACCTGGCTCGATTTTGTAGTTATTATTTCAGAATTTTGTTTTGGAGTAGTAGGTAATTTTGTACTGTTTTTTGATAAAGTATTCGTAGTTTGATTATTAAATGGCTGAAAAACAAAAAGCAATGCCACTGCAGCAGCAATACCAGCAGTCAGCCACCAACCAAATATTATTCGTTTTTTGGGTTTCGCTACGCCAATATTTTGGGCAATTGCATCCCAAACCGCTGGTGGTACCGGCATTTGATGACCTTCGAGCTTTTGTTTTACCAAATCGCTGAATAGGTCGGGTTTGTTATTTTCTATATTGTTGTACATATTCTTTTCCAATTAATTTTTCGATATTTTTTTGCAAAATATTGCGAGCTCTCATAAACTGTGACCGCGACGTATTTTCGCTAATCTGTAATGATTCAGCAATTTCGGCATGCGAATAACCTTCAATTGCATATAAATTAAAAACTGTTCTATAACCGTCGGATAATTGAGCAACACAATTCAAAAGTTCATCAGCAGTTATTTTATCCAATATTGTAGGTTGATTATCTTCAAATTTTATATGATGATCATCCAAATCCTCGCTCTGTTTGAGAGCACTGTTTTGCCGCAAAAACTCCAATGCTGTTGTTACAAAAATCCTACGAATCCAACCTCCAAATGCACCAACTCCAGTATACGATTCAATTTTTGTAAAAACCTTGATAAATCCATCTTGCAATAGGTCTCGTGCCGTTTCATAATCACCAGCATAACGCATACAAACGCTCATCATGGCCGATGCGTGTTGATCATACACAAGTTTTTGTGCCCACGATTCGCCATTTTTGCAGCCTTTAATGATTTCTTGTTCGTCGTATATGCGATTACTCTTCATTCCAATTCAAGATGAATATTGTTCCAATTATGTTGCATAGCATAATTAAGTTTTGCAAAAATACTCAATATTAATAATTATACACTATTCTCTCAAAATTCGAAAAAATTCATATCTTTGCCATCAAAATAATCAGTTCACATTTAAAGTATTATTAAAATGAAAAAACTAACTTGTATCATTATGACTGCATTGATCCTTACAGGATGTGCCAAAAACGACAATCCGTTTTTTGCAGCTTACGAAAATGAATATGGCGCTCCGCCTTTCGACAAAATTAAAACAGAGCATTATATGCCTGCCTTCGAAGAAGGGATTAAACAGCAACAAGCTGAATTTGAATCTATTGCCAACAACAAAGATGAAGCAACATTTGCAAACACCATAGAGGCATTGGATTATAGTGGTGAATTATTAAGTAAAGTTTCATCGGTATTTTTCAATCTATACTCGTCGAACAGTAACGACGATATGGAAAAAATAGCTACCGATGTTTCACCAAAACTTTCGGAACATAGCGATAATTTGTATTTGAATGATAAGATTTTTATCAAAATAAAATCACTATACGAAAAACGCGAAAGCTTAAAACTCACTAGTGAACAGAACAGATTGCTTGAAACGTATTATAAAAAATTTATTCGCAGTGGTGCTGCACTAAATCCGGAGCAAAAAGAAAAACTCCGTGTTATTAACAAAGATCTTGGTTTGGCCGAATTGGCATTTGGACAAAATGTATTGGCCGAAACCAATGCGTACCAAAAGGTTATTGACAAAGAAGCAGACCTTGCAGGTTTACCCGAAGGTGTTCGCCAAGCAGCTGCTGAAGCCGCTAAAGAAGCTAAAATGGACGGAAAATGGCTTTTCACAACTCAAAAAGCCAGTTTTATTCCGGTTCTACAGTACAGCGAAAACCGCGAATTGCGCAAAGAATTACTCTTGGCATATTCCACACGTGCCAACAACGACAACAAAAACGACAACAAAGCTAATATCAATAAAATCATTAAATTGCGTATTCAAAGGGCGCAGTTATTAGGATACGAAACACCTGCTGATTTTATTTTGGACAACACAATGGCCAAAACGCCAAAAGCTGTTTACGATTTTCTGGCTACAGTTTGGAATCCAGCCGTAGCACGTGCCAAAGAAGAAGTTGCTGAACTGCAAAAGCTAATGGATGCCGAAGGAAAAGGCGAGAAACTCGAAGCATGGGACTGGTGGTTTTATGCCGAAAAACTTCGTCAGAAAAAATTTAATCTTAATGAAGAAGAACTACGACCTTACTTTAAACTCGAAAACGTACGTAAAGGCGTGTTCGACCTTGCCACTAAGCTTTGGGGATTACAATTTAAGAAATTAGACAAAATGCCTATTTACCACCCCGATGTGGAAGTTTTTGAAGTAACAAACGCTGACGGCTCGCTTATTGGAGTGCTTTATACCGATTATTTTCCACGCGCCAGCAAACGTGCCGGAGCTTGGATGAATAACATTACCGAACAATATATCAAAGATGGCAAAAACCATCGTCCGATTATTGCTAATACAGGTAACTTTACCAAACCAACTGCAGACAAACCATCGTTGCTAAATATGGACGAAGTAGAAACTTTATTCCACGAGTTCGGTCATGCATTGCACGGCTTATTGAGTCAAACAACCTATTTAAGTCAGTCGGGCACTAATGTACGTCGCGATTTTGTAGAACTTCCTTCGCAAATCATGGAAAACTGGTGTTTTGAGCCACAGGTAATGAAAACTTATGCGTTGCATTACAAAACAGGTGAAGTAATGCCCGATGCTCTAATCGAAAAAATTCAAAAAGTAGGCACATTTAATCAAGGCTTTACAATGACTGAATTGCTTTCGGCAGCATTGCTCGATATGGATTACCATACGCGTAAGGACACAGCTGATTTTGATGTAAATGCATTCGAAAAATCGTCGCTTGACCGAATTGGAATGATACCCGAAATTATTGTACGTTACCGCAGTTCCTACTTTAATCACGTAATGGGTGGAGGTTATTCAGCCGGTTATTACAGCTATACATGGGCCGAAGTATTGGATGCTGATGCGTACCAATCGTTTGTAGAAACAGGTGATATTTATAATCAAGAACGTGCTACAGCTTTCCGAAAAAACATATTAGAAAAAGGCGATTCGGAAGACCCAATGACACTCTACCGCACTTTCCGTGGCAAAGCACCAAACCCCGAAGCATTGCTTATTAAGCGTGGTTTGAAATAAAAGATTTATTCTAAAAAACAAAAAGCAGCTATTGTTCAAAATAAGAACTTAGCTGCTTTTTTTTAAAGTAGTGAAACCGCTTGCCATTTACCATCAACTAATTGTTGTAAATGGGTAAATCCAATTTCTTTAAGATTGGAGTAAGTAATTTCAAAACCGTCGATCACACGCGAAGGGTAATGACAGTCGGAATTGACAGTAATAGGAATTTGAAGTTCGTGAATTAAATGGAACAACTTATTTTCGGGAAAAGTTATACCTCTTTCAGAAAGTGACTTTGTATTAATTTCGAGTATAAACCCTTTATTTTTAATTTGTTGTAATGACTCGCCCACCAAATTACGATACCACAAAGTATCGGTATCAAAATCGGCATATTGTGATCCATGTAAGGTAATTTTATCGAAATGCCCTACTATATCAAATCCTCCTGAATCAAACATACAGTT
>CAIWIS010000605.1 GCA_903912795.1 uncultured Bacteroidales bacterium | reverse complement strand
GAGGTTTTTCGGCTAATTGAAAGCGTAGCTGTAACCGATGCCACTGTGCTAATACGCGGCGAAAGTGGTGTTGGTAAGGAACTTATAGCAGATGCTTTGCATTTTAACAGTAGTCGAAAAAACAAAGCTTTTATAAAAGTAAATTGTGCGGCATTACCCGAAAGCCTGATTGAAAGTGAACTATTCGGGCACGAAAAAGGTTCATTTACGGGTGCATCAAATACGCGTATTGGTAGGTTTGAAGCAGCCAACGGCGGAACCATTTTTTTAGATGAATTTGGAGACATTCCGGCTTCAACACAGGTTAAACTTTTAAGAGTATTACAGGAACGTGAAATTGAGCGTATTGGAAGTACAAAACCCATTAAAGTTGATGTACGTATAATTTGCGCCACCAACCGCAATCTGGAAGATTTGATTACCAACGATAAATTTCGTGAAGATTTATATTATCGTATCAATGTTTTCCCTATTTATATTCCCGCTTTGCGCGAACGCATTAACGACATTCCTATATTGACGGATTTTTTCATTGAAAAATTCAACAAGCGTCACGGTAAAAACATAAAACGGATAACTTCTTCTGCAATTGACACGCTAATGGTTTATCATTGGCCGGGTAATATCCGCGAATTGGAAAACTGTATTGAGCGTGCCTGCATTTTAAGCAATGATAATGTACTTCGCACCAACAATTTACCTGCATCACTCCAGACTGCCGAAAGCTCAAAAACGATGCAGAAAGGCACTTTGGATATTATTATTGGTAAAATGGAAAAACAAATTATAATTGATGCACTTACGGCTTCGAAAGGTAATAGTGCCAAAGCTGCTGACCAACTTGGTATTACCGAACGTATGATGGGAATACGGACAAAAAAATATGATATTGACACAAAAAGGTATAAAGTCTGACGACTGAGAACAGACAACAGAAAGGAAAAAACATGATAGAATTTGAATTTTGTGATTTTGAAAATCCTGAGCATTTGAAAGCGTTAGCTGAGTTAACCAATCATTATATAACTGACTCAATGGGAGATGCTGAGCCATTAAATAAATTGCAGCAACTTCGTCTGGTAGATGGATTAGCAAATCATCCGACAGCTGAAGTGCTTTTTGCTGTATCAGACTGTAAAGTTGTAGGATTGGCTACCTGCTTTGTAAATTTTTCTACATTCAAAGTGAAACCTTTTTTGTACATTCACGATATAGTTGTGCTAAATGAATTTCGTGGAAAAGGTATAGGAAAAGCGTTGATGCAGAAACTGATAGAAATTTCGGAAGAGCGAAAATATTGCAAGATAACACTCGAAGTTCGTGAAGATAATCTGACTGCGCAATCGCTCTATAAAAGTCTTGGTTTTGAGGAGTGTGAACCTAAAATGCTTTTTTGGAGCCTCCCCTTAATTCCCTCCAAAGGAGGGGAGAAGAGCGTAAATTGAGAATTATCCCGTACAATTAAATATTTTTCAATATAAAAGTAGCATTGCCAATAATTGATATAGCATCGAACCGAAATATTTTGGCCAGCGGCTTGAATGTAAATGGAAGTATTTGTTTGTATGACATGGATTCTAAATCGGGCAGTTGGATTAAAACCAACGATTTAGCACCTAATATGGGTGAACTTTTGCCGGCACTCGAAGCGTTAGCAATATCGGTAATTATTACACGCCAGATTCACCCCATGGCATTAAAAATATTGTCGAACAAAGGTTTTGATGTTTACAAAGCAAAAGGAAATTTGCTGGAAGAAAATATCCAATTTTATCAAAACAGAACACTCGATTTGTATAGTCATGAAGCTGCAATGGAATTGGCAACAGTTTGTGGAGGCGAATGTACTAGTTGTAGTACAGATGTTTGTGATGAAGAGAAGAAGATGATGTGATGATTTGATAATGTGGTG
>CAIWIS010000604.1 GCA_903912795.1 uncultured Bacteroidales bacterium | reverse complement strand
GAAACGAAAGTGGTGTGTTTGGCACGCGCGGACCGAAACTTGCTTTGCTCACAAATAAAAAGTCGCCTACCAACAATGTTTTTTCCAACGACGAAGTTGGAATTTGATAATTCTGGAATACGTAAGTGTTTATAAAATAGACAGCCACTAATGCAAAAACAATAGCATCTACCCAACCCATAACGGCCAGAAAAGCTTTATTCTCCGATTTTTTCCACCAAGTCCAAGGAATATAGCGAGTTATAAAAGCATCGAATACTACCGGAAGTCCAACCAACCACCAATAGTTACCTACCCAAGCTATAAAAAGAATATAAATTACACACCAAAAAATGGCTTTTATCCATTGTTTACGTGGTTGATCAAAACGCGATTCTTGTTGTTCGGTTGTCATATATTTTTTGTTTTTAAATATCAAAATTTCATCAAATCCTGCATTCCCAATAATCCTTTTTTGCCGGCAGTGAACTCAGCTGCAATTACAGCACCCAATGCCAGACTTTCGCGATTTTTCAACTCGTGATGGATTTCGATAAAATCAACATCCGATTCGTAACGAATGGTGTGAATGCCCGGAACCATTCCTTCGCGAATAGCTTTTATGGCCAAATCGGTTGGTTCGGTTTCAGCGTCCAATTTCCAAGCTGTTTTGCGGTCTAAGTTCTCTAAAATACCTTCGGCTAATGTGATAGCTGTTCCACTTGGAGCATCCAATTTTTGGGTATGGTGAACTTCGGTCATTGAAACATTGTAGGCTGGAAATGAATTCATTATTTTTGCTAAATACTTGTTTACAGCAGCAAAAATATTGACTCCCAAACTATAATTTGAAGCCCAAAACAACGTATATCCTTTTTCTTCAATCTCCTTTTTCAAATGTGGTAAATGTTCGCTCCAGCCAGTTGTGCCGCAAACCACCGGAACACCCGATTTAAATGCACTACGAATATTCGATACAGCCACATGAGGAGCTGTAAATTCAATGGCTACATCAGCACTTTTAAATGCCTCTGAATCAAAATCTTCAATATTTTCAATATCAATAATCGACACAATTTCGTGTCCCCGTTCAATGGCAATACGTTCTATCGTTTTGCCCATTTTTCCATATCCTATTAATGCTATCTTCATAGAACTATTTACCATTTATTCATTTACAATTTACCATTTAATATTGTCCTATTCCCAGCAAAACCAACGTACAAGCTTCTTCGGCAATTATTCCATTTTCCGAAAGCATTGTTTCGAACTCGTTATTTTCTGTTCCAGGATTAAAAATTACCCTTCGTGGCTTTAATCCCACAATATAATCGTAATACTCAGGCTGACGTTGTGGTCCAATATACATAGTAACGGTATCGATATCAGTATATTGTTTGCGTTGAGTATCTATTGTTTTATCAAAAATTACATCCGGGCGTAAACCCAATAATTCAATTTCGTGTCCGTGAGCCAATAATCGTTCGGCAGCTTTGTAAGCATAACGCTCCGGGTTATTGCTTGCGCCAATTATTAATGTTTTCATTTTTCTGCCCCTAACCCCTAAAGGGGAATTAAGTTAGTATTGTTCTTTGATATTTATTACAACTCTCAATTTCTGTTGTCAGTTGTCTGTAGTCATTAAATAGTTTGTAACCAATCAAGCGTTTCAAATATTTCTTCTTTGGTTGCTGTTTGGTTTATTTTTATTTCGCCAATGCCCGAAAGCAAGGTGAAGTTAATTTCTTTCGATTCATTTTTCTTATCGTGTGTCATGTAATCGAAAAGAGCTTCGTAATCGCTACAATCGAACACATAACTTCCGTAATATTCTTTTGCTAAGTTCTTTATTTCTAATAAAATATCTTTCGGAAAATTCAATTTCGCAAAAGATAAATACAACTCACACATCATACCCCACATTACGGCATAACCGTGTAAAACAGGCTTTTTGGTTTTGTACGAATGACTTTCGAAAGCATGACCAAACGTATGACCTAAATTGAGTGCTTTGCGGATGTTTGCTTCAAAAGGGTCAGCTTCTACTATGCGTTCTTTTATCCTGAAACTATTTATCAATAAAGGTTTCAGCTCCTGTAAATCAAATTTTTCGAGGTCGTAACCAATTACTTTTTTAAGTTCGTCGGGCGTGTCAATCAATGCATGTTTCAGCATTTCTGCATAGCCCGAAATAAGATTCTTATGATCAAGTGTTCGGAAGAAGTCAATGTTTATAAGAACTTCATTTGCAGGAGCAAAAACGCCAATTTCGTTTTTGAGCCCCATAAAATTAATTCCTGTTTTTCCGCCGGTTGCAGCATCCACTGCTCCGAGTAGGGTAGTGGAAACATTAATATAAGGTATGCCACGCTTAAATGTCGAAGCGGTAAATCCACCAATATCGGTAATCATGCCACCTCCCACGTTAATCATCAGCGATTTACGTGTTGCGCCATTTTCGCTCAGGTATTTCCAAATTGTTACAGCGGAATCAATATGTTTGTTTTCGTCGCCACTCGGAATATTAATGAGATGACAATTTGCAAGTTTTGTTGATTTCAAAACTTCGGGCAAACAGTATTTTTGAGTATTGTCGTCGGTAAGTACAAAAATATTTTCGGATGCTACGTTTCCTATAGCTTCATCCAATTCAGTTAAAAAATCATCGCAAATTTTCGTAATCTGTTGACTCATCGTTTTTTCAATTAGCATACAAAGATAGTTTTTTCTTTAAAATTAGATAGCACAAAAATTATTAAACAAGCATTTTTTTACAATGAATAGTATAAGACACAGTTTTATCTTAAAAAATCAAAATTTATTTGGAACACATGAATAAATGTTCATATATTTGTACGATATTAGAAAAATGGAAAATAAAACAGAAATAGAACGAATGGATGAAGCTGCTTATACATTGAAAGCAATTTCGAATGGCACACGACTATGTGTAATTTCGCTATTATCGGAAACCGACGAACTAAATGTTTCGCAGTTGGGTGATCAGCTGCAATGCGAACAGTCATTACTATCGCATCACTTAACCGATATGCGTGCCAAAGGAATACTAAATTGCCGTAGAGATGGCAAAAACTGCTATTATTCACTTAAGAACAAACAAATAGTGCAGATTATTAGTTGCATTAAATCATGCAATTGCGTGTAAATATTTTTTTTAATCAATATATGAATATATGAACATAAATAACTTTTTGAAAAAACATTTATTAAAAATAATCGGTATTCCAGTTGGAATGTTAGGTGGTTTTTTGTATTACTACTACATAGGTTGCAACAGTGGTGCATGTCCTATAACTTCGAATCCATATATTAGCATAATTTACGGTGGATTAATGGGTTACTTGGTTTTCGATTTATTTAAAAAGAAAGAAAGCAAAACAAATGAACAAAATTAAAAATTATTTTAGTACGTGGGATTTTACACGCTATTTTCGGTTAGCACTTGGCATACTTATGTTGGTAGGATATGTTTCAACAAATGAAAGTTTGTATCTTTTTGGAGCCATATTTCTTTCAACTCAAGCTATTCTAAATATTGGTTGTCCTGGTGGAGCATGCGCTACCAATGTGCCCGAAAAAAAGGAGAAACCTGTAATGGAATTTGAAAAATATGAACCTAACAAAAGCAAAGAAAATGTATAGTACATTTGAAATTTCAAAATCGCAATGTATGACTTGCAACAACGAAGTGTTGAAGCAATTAGGAACTTTGCGTGGCGTATTTGCTGCCGAAATAGAAACCATAGATGGACGCATTACGGTAAATCATACCGACGAAATAACGCGCGCCGACATAGCAGCAAAATTGGATGAACTGGGTTGGATAATTGCTGACGGACAAACTGAAGTGCCTGCTTACGATCCACCTTCGGAGTGGGGATGTGCGCTTTAAGAAGAGCCAAGAACAAAGAACAAAGAGTAAAGACAATAAATAACGGCGAAGCCCAAATAACGCGAAGCTAATAATAACGGCGTAGCCCAAATAACGTGAAACAAAAAATAATTATCATGAAAAAACTAACAGGAGCTATATTAATGCTCACCATTGTGGCTATTACTTCATGCGCAAGTAAAGCCAACGAAAAAGAAGAAACAAAACAAACAAATCAAGTTAAAAAAATGGGAACAATTCATTTAACCAAAGCAGAGTTTTTAGCTAAAGTAGCTAATTACGAAGCTAATCCAACTGAGTGGAAATACTTAGGCGACAAACCATGTATCATCGATTTTTATGCATCATGGTGTGGACCCTGCAAAACTATTGCGCCAATACTCGAGGATTTGGCCAAGGAATACGATGGTCAGATTTATATTTACAAAGTGAATACCGAGGAAGAACAAGAATTAGCTGGTGCATTTGGCATACGTAGCATTCCAAGTATTTTATTCTGCCCAATGGACGAAAAACCACAAATGGCTCAAGGTGCTATGCCAAAAGATGCTTTTAAACAAGCAATTGAAGAGGTACTTTTGAAAAAGAAGAAATAATAAGTAATTTCTGATTCACAAAAAAAACTCCAAACTAGATAAACCTAATTTGGAGTTTTTTCTATTAAAAACAACACTACCTTACAATTATCCTTTTTGTTAACTTATTTCCAAAAACATTTAAATGTATCAAATATACTCCTTTTGATAATGATACAGGTAATTCTATACTACTTTCACTCTCAGCAATTGCATTTGTTAAACATCTGCCTATTTCGTCGTAGAGTGCTATATTTGCTTTTTCAGAATTTCGATTATTGATAATCACCTTATTATTAACCGTGTAAACATCAATGTTGTTATTCACTTGTGTACGGTCATTATCGGTTGTAGTACCTATGCTTGTTACAATTTTGAACCGTTTTGCTGGATCAGAAGCTGTGGCAGTAAAACTATACTCACTGGCTGTGGCTGTTACATCGATAACTCTATTGGCAACTATATCAATCAAATACAACTTATTATACAACGAACTAATATTCTGATGTGTAAATTTAAGTGTGAAATTTGTATCATTACCCGGCTTAAATGCAATATTGGTTTCGTTAATGCAATTCCGTGCACATATTTGATATACACCACCATCATCTTCGAGCGCATAAATCTGTGTTACAGCAGGATCACCAAATATCTTAATTCCATCCCAACCATTATCGTTAGCAGCACTACAAGTTGGTTCAATAAATATCCACATTTTATCAGTAAAATTAGTTCCCTTTACATCAAGCCTTGTTGCAATTACTGCTGCATCTGGATCTTGTTTTGCTCGTTGATGAATACTGTTTTTCATAACTGTAGGGTAAGGAATTGTAATTGAACCACCTGCTTCATTGGTAGATTTAACTAAGAATCCCTGCATGGAAGGAACTTGACGTAAGATTCCTAAAACACCAGCCGTTTGTTTAGTTGCTACGGCATATTGTGCAGGAGTTAATTCAGTGCCATCAATACCTACATTTTCTCCTTTATTATCAATCCAATCCATGTAAGTACCACAGTTATATTGGTAAACAGAACTTTGTGTATTAGGTCCAAATTCAATGCTTCTTATATCGATAGCAGCAGTAAACGGATTTCCAAAAATATGCTGACCCACGAAATAAGCACCAGTTGTATATGGTAATGCTTGTACAAAATCATCGTGTTGTAATACTCCTTTAAAAGTATATATTCTAGGATATTGTTGAACTAACTCATAACCTTTATTATTCGTTAGCGTACTTCCAGTTCCTTTTTGAAGCGAAGTTCCATCATTTTTACGTGCCCAAACATCTTCGTATCGAACAACAGTCTCATCCCATTCGCGTAAATAACAATTGCTAAAAGTGCTCGTAAAACTAGTAGATTTTACTGGAATACCCATAAACTGCCATTTATATTTATTATTTACCGGTTTTGTCAAATCCCAACTTGCTTTGGAGTACATTTCGACACTTCCTGACGGATTACCCGTTTTCCAAGTTAATGTACCATTCGGTTGCACTGCGCTTGCTTTTATTAACAATGCATTTACGGTTCCCAAATTCTTGAACTGACCACCCAATGGTCCACCAGCTACATGTAACGAACTTCCGGCACTAATTGTAAGTTTTGGTGAAATTGCATCGTGCGCTGCTTTTATAGTTAAATTATAACAACTATGATCAGCATTTACTACACAATTACCATCAACATAAACCAGAACAGCTTCGTGCAATGCCAATGAAGGTATAGTATCGTGATCCCAACGAGCCGATGTATTCCAGTCTTGTTCGGTAGTTACTCCAGCTGCATTGTAGAATGTAGTTGTAGGCCAAGGCACAAAAGTTATAGGATTAAGTGTTCCTGTCATATTGGTTAAATACGACTCACTGCCTGCTGAACCATTATATTCATAAGCTCGTACAGTATAAGTTCGGCCGGGATATAAACCTGTAAGTTGAACAGAAGTTCCAGTTCCATTATAAATACAATAATACCCACTTGAACCAGTTTGCGAACCTTTATCTAACCAATTAGTTGAAGCAGTATAGGTTGTATTACTAACTGGACTTGTGATAGTTCCTGTACCTTCTTTCAAAAATACTACGCGAGAAGTTCTGCTACCTTTCGACCAACTTAAATTACATGTAGTAAATGTTGGAGTTGCAATAATATCGTATGTTTGTTTATCGGTAACAACTATACTAACATTATCGTAACTAGTACATATACCATTTGTAGCCGTCCAACGAAACACATAAGTTCCTGCTAATAAATTAGTAATGGAAGTAGTAGGCAATGTATCATCAGTTATCACTGCGCCTATAGGACCACTCACTTTAGTCCACAAACCAGCACCAGTCGTTATTTCATTGGCAGCCATTGTAACCGTTGCGCTTGTTATACTTTGATCTGGTCCAGCATTTGGTTCAGTAACCGATGCATCTACTATTAGATTTACATCATCAGTGCTTGCCGAACAAACTCCATTGGAGATACTCCATCTAAATGTATAACTACCTGCAATTGCTCCTGTAATAGTAGTTGTTGGTGAAGCGGCATTTGTAAAACTAACAGGACTTCCTGACACTTGCGACCATGAACCAGTACCTATTGAAGGAGTATTAGCAGCAAAATTGAAAGGCGTATACATACAAATCCTAATATCTGAACCAGCAGCAGCAGTTGTTGGAGGATTGTTATTTACAATTGTGACTTCATCGGTTAGTTCAGCACATGACCCATTGGATGCTGTCCAACGGAAAACGTAAGTTCCAGGAGTCATTTCGGTAACAGTTGAACTAGGATTACTTGCAGTTGTAATGGTACAAGTTGGGCCACTTACTTTGCTCCAAGTACCATTTCCATTGGTTATGGTATTTGCTGCTAAAGTGGCTGTAGTTACATTACAAAGTGTTTGATCGGTGCCTGCATTTGGAGTAGTAGGAGCTGTATTTACGAGCAAAGTCATTTCGTCGTACACACTACTACAACTTCCATCAGCCACTGTCCAACGGAATACATAAGTACCCTGCACTAAACCTGTTACAGCAGAAACATTACTAATTGTAGAAGCAAATGTAGCGGTATTTGGGCCACTTGTTTGCGACCATGTACCAATACCTGAAGCTACTGCCTCGGCAGCCATTGTGGCTGTAGAACCACAAACTGATTGATCGTTACCTGCAGATTTTGCAACCACGCGTGACACGCGTATAACAACCTGATCTACACTTGTACAAGTACCATTAGAAATTGTCCATGTATAAGTATGTAAACCTGGGGTTACGCCAGTAACTGAAGTATTATAAACCGTAGGTGATGTTATTGTTCCAGAACCTACTGAACCTGTCCAAGCTCCTGTTCCAATTGAAGGATTATTTCCTGCTAATGTTAATGTAGTAGTAGCTTCGGTAATACAAACATTATCATCACTTCCGGCTTGAGCAGCTGTTGCGTTAGCTTTCACATCTACAGTAACTGTTGCTTCTTTCGACAAAGCACAAGCTTCGGCTGCCGAAAGCGTATATTTAAATGTATATAAGGTACCTGGAATCAAATTAGAAACACTAGCCGTATTATCACCTGTAGCCGTTAGAGTTTCAGTTGATTGTGATGGCGTTACAAAAGTCCAAGTTCCAGCTGTATTGGCATTTCCTGTTAAAGTAGTAGAAGTCACACCGCATATAACTTGATTACTACCAGCACTTGCAGCAGGCACTACTGTTACAATCACTTCGTCGGACAAAGGCGTACATAAACCGTTTCGACTATTCCATGTAAACACATATACACCAGTAATCAAGCCAGTTACAGTAGTAGTAGGCGATGAATTAGTTGTTATGACGGGTGCATTTGGTCCGCTTACTACATTCCAATAACCTGTACCATTTGTAATTGCATTAGCTGTCATGGTAACTGTAGCAGCACCGCAAACCGTTTTATCAACACCTGCTGCTGGAGTAGTTGGAGGTGTGGAAGCAAAAACCAACATATCGTCCGAGCTCGACGAACAAGCATTGTTCGAAATGGTCCAACGAAATGCGTATTGTCCATCACTCAAATTTGTAACAGAAGAAGTAGGACTTGTAGGGTCTGTAATTACAGCACCACCCAAACCGCCAACTTGCGTCCATAAACCAGTTCCTGCACTTGGAGTGTTAGCTGCTAAAGTAGTAGAACTGCCACAAATTGCAAGTTGATCAGGACCAGCATTTGCAGTTGTTACTGGGGCTGAAATTGTAATTTTAACTGTATCATGTGTAACAGTACATTCATTTCGTGAGATTGACCAAATAAATTCGTAAGTACCATTTGATAATCCGGAAACAGTAGTATTGTATTGTGATGGTGTTGTTATCGTTGCATTTCCACCTGATAATTTTGTCCATAAACCTGTGCCAGATGATGGTGAATTACCTGCTAATGTTACTGAAGTAGTTCCGGAAGCTAGACATTGATCGGCTCCTGCCAAAGCTGCAATAGGTCCAAGAATTGCACCAGTTGTAATTCGTACATTATCGGCTGATGAAGAACATAAATTGGCAATTGTCCATGTAAATGTATAAATAGTACTTGATGCAAGACCTGTAACTACAGCCTTTGGATTATTCCGATTTGAGAATGTAACACCCGTAGAAGGACTTACTGTCCATGTACCAGTTTCATTTGACAATGGAATATTTCCATCCAAAAACAACGGCGTAGAGCTACAAATTGACTGATCAGCACCAGCAGCCGAAGTGGTAGGATTAGCGGCAGCTACTTTAACCCGAACATCATCCTGTGTTGTAGCACAAGCAGGGCCGTTTGTAATTGTCCAACGAAATTCGTAAACACCAGCTATTAAACCTGTAACATTAGTTTGGGCAGTTGTAGGAGCACTTATAGTAGCTGTATTTGGTCCACTTACTTGTGTCCATTTTCCTGTATTTGGTGCTGCAACAGTATTTCCAATTAAGGTTGCTTGAGTAGCATTACAAGCTAAAACTGGATCGGAACCTGCATTAGCTCCCGTAGGTGATTTTGAAACAACCACATTAATATCGTCGTAAATGGTTGTACAGTTTCCAACTGTTTTTTTCACTCGTACCACATAGGTACCAGCAACAGTAAGGTTACTAATTGTAAATGAGGAGCCTGTTATATTGGCATAGGCAGCAGGTGTATAACCAGTAGGAGCACTCGCTACAACCCATTGAGGTGTAGTACTTCCACTATGTGAAATATTAATGGTAGCCGATGTAACATTACAAGCTAAAGCCAATGGACTTGGAGTAGTAATTGAAAGTGTTTGTGACGCTTCGAACGAAACAGTTAAATTGGAACTTGCAACCGAACAACCAGTTGCAATATTTGTAATGGTATATCTAAATACTGTAGATGTACCATTAAATCCACTTACTGAAGTATATCTTTCGTTTGGAGAGGCTATAGTAGCCACACCACTCGTTTTTGTCCAAGTAATAGTTTCGGTAGCAGCATTATAAGCACTACCGGCGAGGGTAATAGATTGAGGTATATCGCAATAAGGCATAGTAGGTGAACCAACTATTGATGCAGTTGCAGCCGAAACGCTACCTACTGCTGCATTAACTGTAATTTGTACATCGTCCGATGTTGTAGCCATACAGGGCGTGGTAACAGTCCAACGCAAAATATAAACACCTTGAATAAGATTTGACACGTCAGCATTGTAAGCATTTACGCTCGAAATACTAGGTGTATTCGGACCTGTAATTACTGTCCATGCTCCATAAGTGCCACCACCAGAAGCAGAAGCTGTCATTCTTACGGTTGATGTAGCACTATAACATCCAGTAACCGATTTATCAACACCTGCATTTACAGGAGCATAAGCTATTTTAGTAACAACTACATCGCTATATGCTGTACATCCACTTGCAGTATTGGTTACTGTCCACCGCAAAGTCACATTACCGGAATTGCTTGTACCTGCAGCTAATGTAAGCGTTGAAGTTGGTGAAGTTGGATTATTAATTGTTAAACCAGCTAGAGCAGCAGATGTGCCTGATGTAACAAATGTCCAAACTCCTGTTTCGCCTGATTGTAAAGTTCCAGCTTGTAACGATGCAGCATTTACACCTGTACAAATTGTAAAAGGCGCACCTGCACTTGCCACTGGAAAATTCTGAGCATAAACTGTAACAGTATCGAGTGTTGGAAATCCATCGCTACAAACAGTTGAAATTTTAAATCGGTAGGTATTACCTCCAACTAATCCTGTTACTGTAGTTGATTTGGACGATGGGCTCGTGATAATTGCAGAAGGCCCTAAAATCTGCGACCATGTTGTCGCTTTATTTTCAGGTTGAGCACCTACTAGAGTAGCAGTACTTGTACAAACTGATTGGTCGATACCAGCATTAACGGTACAATTTTGGCTAAAAGAAAATGTTGCAAATAACAATGCCAAAACAAGGAGTAATGATTTCGCAGTTTTCATATTCATATAATTTTACAGTATTTCATTTTTACAATTCGCAATTCACCTAAAATCCAGTGCGCAAATATACAATGAAACAAGAAAATTACAAAACCCAAAACTGAAGCTAAAATACTGATTATATGATATTTACAAGTAGTTTATATTACTACAAAATGATTTCTATTTGAAACAAATAATTGATACAATGTAGTCCGAATTACTACATTCAAAAAAAGGTAACAATTGTAGTTTTGGCAATCAATTGATAATTTTAAAATCTAGAATGCTGTATTGTTTGACTTCTTGCAAGTGTAGTAAATCATATTGACTTAAATTATTCCGTTTTTGAGTAATGATAATTACTACAACCCAGTTTTTAAACAAATTGTTAACATATCACAATTCGAACATGGAAAACAGCTACAATTCAATTGAAAACGCCCTTGCAATTCACTTTATTTAACCTTAAAAGCAATAATATAAATTATTTTTAACTACCAAATTAATGTAATATCATGTCTAATT
>CAIWIS010000603.1 GCA_903912795.1 uncultured Bacteroidales bacterium | reverse complement strand
AGGGTGAAAAACGCTTATAATGCCATTGTTATGTAACTTAGCATTGCGTTTTGCGTTGATTGCGCGGAAGCCCCAAAAAGACCGTGCAAGCCATGAGGTACGAATGGTGGGGATTATTTGGGGCTGGGGATTTTTTTTGCAAGAATACTGGCTTCACTCGGCATAGCTCAAACAAGTTTGGCTCTGCACTCACTTACACGGTATTAGCCCTGCGGAGCTGCCCGTAATAAACTTTCAGGCAAAGCCTGACCGCTTCAAAGCCGTTCGACAGATTCGGACGATTTATTTTTGAGATTTGTATCGGCGGCAAATTCACTCACTCTTCTTACTTATTTTCACTTCATCTAAATTCTGAATCAAAACATTAATCTGAGTCGACGGATTTTCATGCATTTTTAGTTTACTTGCTCTATGCAAGGCCTTATCGTGTTTCTCAACAAGTTTGTCTTTTAATTTAGCATCAATAATGCCTTTTTTATAGGCTTTATGATGCTCCTTTAACTTGGTATTGCATTCAATTGTTGTTATTGCTGATTTTTGTTCCTGATAATGGAGCAAAAACCATAGCTCAAAACATGGATTTGATGCAATTATTATTGCATCAGGGATCTTCTGAAGTTTTGAAAGCATTTCCGGCACATCCAAATCGTATATCAGAAAAGTTTTGTCCTTCGAGTGATTTATTTTTGTTTTCTTATAATTACTGATATAGTCTGAGGTAATACGATTACCAGCAACCTTCGCATCAATGACTATTGGCAAACGGTATTTTGTCCTCAAATAACAAATATATTTTTCTTCGGTTTCACCTTCGCAAAATACAAAGAAAGTTGGATTAATCGATTTTCCTTTGGGTATTCTAATTGTGCGGCTCATTCAAAAAGTTCTTTATGTTATCTAATGAGTCATCAATATATGGGATAGCGTCAAAACGACCTTGAAGGTATGCTTTCTCAACATCCATTGTGTCTCTAAAATCTTTATAATCAAACAAAGAATATAAATCGCTTGAAGCATCATCCTTTTTATTTACAAAACAGATTTGATCCTTTCTCAACTTATTCAAATTTAATAAATTTGTATTGTGAGTTGTATAAATCAATTGAGCCGATTTGCTAGCATGGAACAAACTAACAATATATTCTACAATTTTATTGTGCAAACTATTTTCAATTTCATCAATCAACAGTATTTTATTGTTCTTGACAATATCCAAAAGAGTCAGCATAACATAAAACAATACTTGAGTTCCTTGTGATTCCTCGTTTGCGAAATCAAATGATACAGTTGGATTTGATTTATGAAAAGTAGTTATTTTGACATGTTGTTGCTGAACATCTTCAATAGAAGCTTTATTGGTTGTAAAATCTGCATTTAGATTTTTTCCCGAACGAACTTCTTTACTCATTCTAATATCAATAATGTCACTGTCGGCTATTTGTAAGGCACGAAGCAAATCAACTCTATTTTGTTTATAGAGCTCTTCTACCGATAAAGCATTATAACCAATATAACCAAGAATGAATTTTTCATTGAAAAAACGAAATATCTCTTTTGGCAACTCCCTGTCCATTTGACTGGCACGAGAAATATAAAGTGTTTTACGTGATGTATTCTCAGCTACATCTAATGGTTTTTTTACAACAGAAGAAAATGAATAAATACTGGCCTTTTCTTTACCCAGGCTTTCATCACGTGTAAAGACTTTTGCACGTCTGCCATTTGGATAATAATAAAGAGATTCGGTGATTATCTCACTTAGTTTTACTGAGAAAGAGTATTCGTATTCAACTCCATTACTAACAAACCGGATAAGAAAAGAGCTCGGTTTATTCTGATAACCATTAAATTTGAATGGTTTGAAATTAAATACTGCATTTTCATTATGGGTATGCGACATAAAAATCATACTCGCACAAAACCGAATCGCTTTTATAATATTACTTTTGCCTGAAGCATTTGCACCATATAAAACAACGGTTTTTAAAACTGAGATTTCGTCAAAATTAAAAACATTATCTTCAAGTTCTTGAGATTTTTGTGTTTTTAAATTGGCTGCCTGCAAATCGAGTACAATTTCATCTTTTATAGAGAAAAAATTACTCAAACGGATTTCTAAAATCATTTTAGTGCTGTATTTTGAAATTATTTTGCAAATATAACTAATAAAATCGTATTAAGTTCATTTTTATAATTATTTATCAATTTATATAGTTCGAGTTGTTACATTAAAATCGTCCGACATTGTCGGGCGATTTTAATGTTGCTAAATTCAAGTTATTATTAAGGCCAAATTTTATTACGAAAAAGGATGATTTGGGGCTTTCTTGGTAAACCAAGCGGCAAAGTCGAGCGGCCCCATACCCCACATACTTTTTTGTCTTAGAAAAATACGTTACACTTTAGGTAATGACTTGATGAATTTTTCGACTTCGACAATATTGAAAACTCGATTATCCCATGGAGAATATATTTGAATAAATTCTTTAGTTTCAAGTAAATAGATAGCTCGTTTATATACACCTAATATTTTCACTAATCGATTAATGTGAATGGGGTTATATTTATCATTTTTATTGTACTTGTTTCGGTATGCTCTGATTCGGATTAGAATTTCAGATTTGTTTGCAGAGAGTTTGAAGATTTGTTTTAAAAGATACTCGTTATCTTTTACGAGTCGGAGCTTTTTTGCTTCGATTTTTTCTTTGTAAGTCATGATTGTGTTAGTTTGAATTTATTAATACTCAATTAAATTTGCTTCGTTCCTATTAAAAAGGTTGCCATGGCCAATCACAAAGTAGTTTGCTTTTGAAGGGTCTTTGAGGATAATGTCTTTTTCGCGCATGAATTTGATATAGCCTTTGGCGGTGCGTTCTTTTACGTCCAGAAATTCTTGCAACTTATCGGTTAACTCCTGGTAGGTGTAATAGCGTTTCTGTGCAAAGATTGTTTTGGCGGTGGTAGTCAGTTCGTTTTCTTTGCGTTTTTCTTTTTCTTCCTTAGTTTTTTCGCCCAAAAAGACATGCATTTCTTCTTTTTT
>CAIWIS010000602.1 GCA_903912795.1 uncultured Bacteroidales bacterium | reverse complement strand
CTAAGAGTTTTCTGATAGGTTATACCTATCATGCATGCCACACTAATATAAACCAACAAATTATTCTTTTCACCAAAGAAGGATTGGGAATACGCAGTACAGCTCGGGTATTAAAAATATCGGTCACTACATTATTAAAACGTATTATTAGTATTTCAAAAAGCATAGAACAACCGCCTATAGTAAAAGGAAAAACCTACGAAGTGGATGAAATGCGAACGTTTATAGGTAAAAAGAGTTTGTTGCGCTGGATAGTTTACGCGTTAGACCGTGAAAGTAAAGCGGTGGTCAGTTTTAATGTGGGCAGGCGTACCAATAAAACATTAAAATCAGTTATCAGAAGTCTTGAACTGGCAAACGCCCGTAGAATATATACCGATAAACTAAAAAATTATCGATACCTGATTGCAAAGAAATTACACATTACAAGTATGTATACTACTAATCATATCGAAAGGCATAACTTGTCGGTAAGAACGCATTTGAAAAGACTGAATCGTAAAACTATCTGTTTTAGTCGGAGTTTAGCAGTGCTTATGGCAGTGCTGAGGATTTATTTTTGGGGGTAATATGAATTCGCAAGCTCATGACCGTTGGTTCCCAACGACGGTGCGCAAATTCCTATATCCTGCGGGCCAAGTGCCAAGAATTAAAAAACTAGTAGCCAGGAATCAATTATTGATTCTTGGCTCTGTTTTTTCGTGCTACACTGTTTTTAATTCCGTACGTAAAATAAATTACAAAGCCGAGCACCATCCAAATTAATAGTCGAATCCAAGTGTCGAAAGGTAGCGACACCATTTGCAACAAGCATACTGCTGCACCTAAAATTGGAACAAAAGGAACCCACGGAGTTTTAAACGATCTTACGGCATCGGGCTCTGATTTGCGGAGTATGATTATGCCAACACTTACTATTACAAATGCCAGCAGCGTGCCAATTGATACCATTTCGCCTAACAAGCCAATGGGGAAAAAGCCTGCAAATAATGCGGCAAAAATACCTGTAACAATGGTAGTGATGTGTGGAGTTTTGTATTTGCTGTGTGTGCGCGAAAAACTTTTCCAAAGTAAACCATCCGTTGCCATGGTAAAGAAAACGCGGGTTTGTCCTAATAACAAAACAAGGACCACCGAACTTAAACCGGCAATAGCTCCAATTTTTATGATTGGACGGAGCCAAATTAAACTACTGCCAGCACGGTCGATAGCCAAAGCTATTGGAGCCGAAACGTTTAATTCTTTGTAGTTTACAATACCTGTTAGCACTAAACTAACTGATATATACAAAACAGTGCATATTAGTAGCGAAAAAAGTATACCTTTTGGTACATCTCGTTTTGGATTTATTGCTTCTTGCGAGGTGGTTGATACGGCATCGAAACCTACATAGGCAAAAAACACAACAGCCGCTGCGGTTACTACTCCCCACCAACCAAAGTGTCCGTCAGCGGTTTGTTCGGGCACAAATGGTGTCCAGTTTTCAACATTTATGTGCGACATTCCAAAGCCAATAAACAGTAAAATGACAGTAACTTTGATTAGTACAATGATATTGTTAAATTTTGCCGACTCCTTAATGCCTATAACCAACAGCGTACTCATAAGCGTTATAATAAATATGGCCGGAAAATTAATAAACGATCCGGATAAGTGCAAACCTGTATGGTCGTAAATAAAAGGACTTTCGCTCAAGGATTTTGGAATGTCAATGCCTAAATCGTGTAATAAACTACTAACATACCCCGACCAGCCTACTGCAACTGTAGCAGCTCCAAACAGGTATTCAAGAATTAAATCCCACCCTATTATCCAGGCAATAAACTCGCCCATTGTAGCATAACCATACGTATAAGCACTGCCCGAAACGGGAATCATTGAAGCAAACTCGGCATAACACAACCCGGCAAGTAAACATCCAAAAGCTGAAATTATAAACGAAATAGCAACTCCCGGACCTGCATGTGT